>JANOZA010000163.1:0-15903 GCA_031429155.1 Verrucomicrobiota bacterium
AATCTGACTGAATAGAGTACGACGGGCGCAGACCCCGGAACCGTGATAAGGGTGGCCATGTCGTCCGCAATGGCGTAGCGCTGGCTGGGGTTGGGGTTGGGGTTCTGGCTGTTGTTCACCTGAACGTAGTAATACTTGTCAAAGCCGTGCGTGATGGAAACGTCATTTCCAACCACGGTTTGGTCCAGTGCCATAACACGAAGCGTATGGCCGCCGGGTTGCCAGGTTTGGGTGTTGCGTGTGAGCGTGCCCTCAATCGCGCCACCGTCCTGCGTACCGTTAAAAATCCAGTCCCAGGGGGTTGTATTGAGTTGAACTGAACTGAATACTTCACCGCGCCAAATATTACCAGGACCGTCGGCGTCCTGCATGGTGAATGGCATCAGGACATCGTCCCCCTGCTGCCTGGTGAAATAGACGTCTTCGGGGTGCAGCGTCAGGGTGGGTCGGGCATTTCCTGAATTGATCGTTACCGTGTAGGCTGCGGATTCAGTACAGCCGCCGCGCGTGTCGTAGGCTTTGGCAGTGATCGGATGGACTCCTCGCAGCAGGGCATTGGGCTGAAATTGATGGCGGCCACGGATATCAACGATCCCCTCACCATACGTAATGCTACCCCCGGAGGGGGCATCTCCGAAGGGCGCTTCGTAGTCAATCCCGATAAGCGCTCCGTTGTCGTAATATTCAACCCGGGTGACTTCGTCTCCGATGTCGGATTCATGCACAGTGGTGGCGAAAGCCATGGTCCCCGCATATTGGTTGTCGCTTGAAGGCGGGGTGGTAGCATACCCGGTAACAGTGACAGTGGGCGGACTGTTGGCAGCGACGACAATCTGACGCGTGTCTGTGCTGAGGACAGTGCCGGAGCTATTCTTACCCACGACTTTGACTTCAAAATTTCCCGTCTCATTTGGAATCCAAATAGAAGGACCGCGCACGGTTTTGACTCCCCCGACTGTGGCGATATCCGTAAGTGTGCCGATGGGATACCATGTGGAGCTGCCAGTTAGACGCTTGCCAATGCAAAGCTGGGTCACTGTGGCGAGTGCCCTGGTAAGGTCGAACCCGAAAATGACGCCGCCCTCCTTATAGCATTTCTCACCCGCGCAGGGCCTAAACCAAAAACCGAGATCATGCTCCCGGACGCGGTAATAGCGGCGCGCTGACGGAGTCGCATTGACGCATCGCTGGGCTATCCATTCGCCGGTGCCGGGCAGCAGGACGCCACAGTCAGTCCATGTCGTGAGATTCGTGCTGGTTTCAAACGAGTAGCTGAAACACGGGCGCGTGGTCCACTGCACCTGATGATCGGCGGGGGTGCCGATGACCTCCACCTCAATGGGGGGAGCCACCGCGCGGGCGGGCACGATCAGGGAGGTGACTGCCAGAAACAGAAGTGCGAGTCTCATTTGGCACCCCCTTTCTGACGAATCGGTTTGGCTTTCCAGATGTAGATAACCTCATCCTTTGGCACAGGAGGCTGAGCGGCGAGGCGGGGTTCCTCCTGGAGTCGCTCGCGTTCGCGGGCTTCTGACTGGCGTTTCAGTTCCGGGCCTTCCTCTTTGAAAACCTTGTGGAGAGCGGCGATGGGATTGACGTTGTCGGCGTCGGCGGGGTCGCCTTTGACGACGAGGAAACCGGGGCCGTCCGCCGGGAGTTGCGGCCACGCCACTGGTCCCTGGCCTGGGCGGAGCGGTGAGGGGGTGATGGAGAACGGAAAGAGGAGGTAAGTGATTTCTCCAGGTGAGACTTCGAAATCCGGCACCATGCGCAGGGCGCCATAGTCGGCATTGCTCCATGCTCCGAGGGGCGGACCGCCACCGTGGGGCCACCACTCAATGTAGCTGAGATTGTCAGCGTACCGGGTGACGGAGAGGGAGAGTATGCGGATCTCTCTGGCAGCCGGGCGGGCTGCGGGCCGGGCGGCGAGTTGCGCGGGAGTGAGCGGCGGGCGCAGGACGGCCCGGGGAGCCGACGGCGGCGGAAGCGTCAGGGCCGGCAGCCCGGGATCGGCCACGCGATGGACGGTGAGCGTGCGGTCCGCCAGTTGCGTGACTTTCGTTTCCAGAATGCGGAACTGGGGCAGCGGCTCCCCGGAGCGCGTGGAGGCCTGCTGTCCGTCCTCCGGCAGGACGGCGATACCGGCAGGCACCTCCTGCGCGGACAGCGCCGCGCAGGAGAGGATCAGCATTGAGAATGGGCCGGTCCAGGGGCGGAGGCTGTGTTTTACGTGGTTCATGGCGGGTGCGGATTGAGTGGTGAATTTCATTATGGTTCCAGGAAACGGGCGGCGCGGTCCGGTTCGCGTTTGCGCTTCTCCCGCGTTTGAATGCGCCTGCTATATAGACGCTCCGACGCTCCGACGCTCCGACGCTCCGACGGGCGGAAGGCATTAGAAGTGGGACAAAAGCGAGCGCACGGGCGGAGACTAGACGGACAGGCTGTCAGGCGTCAAGATTTGTTGTGAAAAATTTTGCGTGAGGGCGCGGAGGCCGGACGTCCTGACTCTCCGCGCTTCCATCGTTGCCTTCCGTCCAAAATCTTTTCCTGTCCGGCATGGGCACCCTGCTCCGCATCTTCCGCTACACCAGCCGTTACAAGGGACGGGCGTTCACCACGTTTCTCCTCGCCGTGGGCTGTACTTCACTCGTGCTCGTACTGCCGGGCGTCACGAAAATCTTTGCCGATGAAGTCATCCCGCTAGAGCAGCGGGACCGGATCGTGGGGCTGGCCGCGCTGGCCGTCGCGGCCATCGCCGTGCGGCAAGTGCTCTTCACGGTGCGTTCGCTTTTCAATAACGCCTTTGAGCAACGCGTGGTGCATGATCTCCGGCGTCAGCTCTACGACAAGATCCAGCGGCTGCCGATGCGATGGTTCGACAATCAGCCGACGGGCGACATCATGACGCGGCTGGCAAGCGATGTGCCGGCCATGGAGCGTGTCATCATTGAAGGCATAGACCAGGGACTCAGCGGACTGCTCCAGTTCACTCTCGTCTTCGCGTATCTGTGTTCCCAACATGTCGGCCTCGCGCTGCTGACGGTCGCGCCGCTGCCGCTCGTCGCCCTCGCCACCATGGTCTATCAACGCTACGCCGAGCCGCGCTACAAGGCGTCCAGCGAAGCGAGCAGTGAATTGAATTCCCTCCTGCACGATAACATCGCGGGCATCCGGCAGATCAAAACCTACACCGTAGAGCCGCAGGAACTGGAGCGGTTCGATGACCGCAGCCGCAAGGTGCAGCGCACGCACATGAGTGTGGTCAAAGCCAACGCTGCCATCTGGCCGTTTGTCTCGCTGGTCGCGGAAAGCGGCATCGTCCTGACGATCGCGTTTGGTGCCTACTGGGTCATCAACGGCGCGACGACGCCGGGCACTCTCTTCGCCGTCCTGATGTCGTGGGCGTATCTCTATGATCCCATCAGCCGCGTGAATCCCATCACCCAGATGTTCATCGCGGGCATCGTCGCGGGGAAACGCGTCTTCAGTATTCTGGATCTGACCGACGAGGCGAACCTCGTCGAAGGTGAGCGGCCTGACAAAGTGGACGGTCACATAAAATTTGAAGATGTTTCCTTCTCCTACGCCGACAAGGCGCCGACGGTGTCCGGCATCTCCCTGGAGGCTCAGCCCGGACAGACGATCGCTTTCGTCGGCCCCACCGGCGCAGGGAAAAGCACGCTGCTGAATCTCCTCACGCGACTCTACGAAGCCGACGCCGGACGCATCCTTCTCGACGGCCACGATGTGAAGACGCTGTCCAAGGAATGGCTGCGCGACCGCATCGGCTACGTCACCCAGGAGAGCTTTCTCTTCAATGCCAGCATCCGGGAGAACCTCCTTCTGGCCAGGCCTGCCGCGACCGAGGAGGAACTCTGGGCCGCGCTCAAGGCAGCAAACGCTGACGGTTTTGTGCGCCGCATGGAAGGCGGACTCGATCACCTAACCGGCGAACGCGGTACCAAACTCAGCGGCGGCGAGCGCCAGCGTCTCTCCATCGCCCGCGCCCTGCTGAAGAATCCGCCCGTGCTCCTGCTCGACGAAGCAACCAGCGCCGTGGACAACGAGACGGAGAAGCTCATCCAGGAAGCCCTGGAGCGACTGCGCGCCAACCGCACCTGCTTCGTCATCGCGCACCGCCTCAGCACGGTGAAGAACGCCGACTGCATCTGCGCTCTGGAGCACGGACGTATCGTCGAACGCGGCACCCACGATGAACTGATGCAACTCGGCGGACTCTATGCCAAACTCTGCACCGCCGGGTTCACTGATAAGCCAACGCCCGCTGCGCCATGAAGCTCGCCGCCGTTCTCCTCACTCTCTTTGTCTCGGGCGTTCCATTTTTGCACGCTCAGGAAAAGGCCGCTCCCCTCGCAGCCTGCATTGAGCCAGCCACCATGCGCACCGAAGCTGCACAGTTGCTACCTGGTTCCAAAATGACGGTGATCGTCCCGGCCCGCGAAGATACACTCGGACTCTCCCGCCTGACAAAAGAGGAATTCGCCGCCACCGGATTGAAGTGGGAACAGTTTCTCACCAACGCCGCCACAACTGCCGCGCTGCATCTCAAGTCTCTGAAGCCCGATATTCATCGCGACAAGAAAGGCGACGCTCAGTACGCAGTGCTCAAAAGCGAGAGCCACCTCACCGCCAGCATCATTCTCTGCCCGGAATTCTTCACTCAATTTCGCGGCACCTTTGGCGACCGGCTCGTCGTTCTGGTTCCTGACCGTTTCACCGTCTATGTCTTCCCGCGCGGCTTCAGCGATTTTCAAAGCATGGGGCCTGTCATTCTTGAACAATACGCCAACTCCACCTGGCCGTGCAGTCAGGAGGCGTTCGAAGTCACAGCGGCAGGGCTCAAGTGCCTCGGTGCTTTTGACACGGGAGAATCCGAGGAGCCGCCAGCGCCGGCGGCGAAAAAGTAAGTCCGTCAGCTTTGAAACCTCCTTGCGCCAAAGTCCCGGTCGCGGCATGGCCGGGGATGAATGCTTCCAACACGTCCCCGGAACCGGTGCTCGCCGTCAGCCATTTGCGGCGGGAGTTTGACAACGGCGCCGTGGCAGTGGCCGATTTGTCTTTCGATGTGAGCCCCGGCGAAGTCGTGGGGCTGCTCGGCGCGAACGGCGCGGGCAAGACCACCGCCATGCACATCATCCTCGGCCTGATGACACCCACGGCGGGCAGCGTCAGGATTTTCGGTATGAATCCTCTGCGCGACCGCGTGGCCATTCTGCGCCAGTGCAACTTCGCCTCCGCCTACACGGATCTGCCGGGCAATCTCCTCGTCTGGCAGAATCTGACCGTCTTCGGTCGTATCTATGGCGTCAAGAATTTGCAGGCGCGCATCACGGAGTTGCTGGAGTTGTTTGAGATAGGGCATCTGCGGCAAAGAGTGACCGGCCACCTTTCCGCCGGTGAGTCCACCCGTCTGCAACTCTGCAAAGCACTGCTCAACACGCCCCGCCTTCTCATGCTGGACGAACCTACGGCCAGCCTCGATCCTGACATCGCTGACAAAGTACGGAAAACTCTCCGCCGCGTGCAGAAGGAGAGCGGCATCGCGATTCTCTACACGAGCCACAACATGCGCGACATCGAAGAGGTCTGCGATCGGGTGCTCTTCATGCACAAAGGAAAGGTCGTCGCGGAAGGCAGCCCGCGGGAAGTGGTGGAGAAGTTCAAGCAGACGAGCATGGAGGATGTATTCATCCGCATCGTGCGCGACGGAGACATCGTGGAAGCAAAGCCCGCCGCCTGAGGCGCTTCACGGCAGCCTGCGCCACAAAGTGTGACTCAGCAGCCAGCCCGCGAGCAGAATGCCCAGAGCGGGCAGAAGGGCGTAGAGATAGAGTTCCTCGTAGTCTTCGTACTTCTTCAGCTTTCGCGTCGTCTTTTCGAGCTGGTTGATGCTTTCGTAGATGCGCTCCAGGGAGTCGGTGTCGGTGGCGCGGAAGTAGCGGCCGCCGGTGATGCTGGAGACTTTCTCCATCGTCGCTTCGTCAATGTCCACCTTTTGCATCTGATACTGCACGCCAAACGGAGTGCGCACCGGCATAGGAGCTTCGCCCCGGGTGCCGGCACCGATACAATACACTTTGATGCCGAGAACTTTCGCAGCCTCGGCACTGGTCTCGGGATTCACTGCACCCGCGTTATTCACCCCGTCGGTCAGCAGAATGATGATGCGGGATTTCGCCTGCGACTTCTCCAAGTACGACACGGCGGCGGCGAGAGCCGAGCCGATGGCCGTGCCGTCCTCCACCTGCCCGATCTTCACGTCAGCCACCCGCTGGCTGAGCCAATCGTGATCCAGCGTAGGCGGCCCGGCGAGATAAGGCCGTCCAGCGAAGGCCACGACTCCGATCCGGTCACCGGGCCGCTCCTTCACGAAGCGGGAGACGACATCCTTCACCACTTCGAGTCGGTTACTGTCCTCTCCATGGAGTTTGAAGTCCATGGCCTCCATGGAGCCTGACACGTCGAGCGTAAGCATGATGTCTATACCGCTCGACTCTATCTCCACCGACCCGCGGCCCAGCCGGGGACGGGCTAGGGCGACGATGCCGAGTGCCATGGAAAGAAGCACGGGCAGGAATCGAATGCCGCCGACCACCGAGCGTGGCACTCTTCCGGAAACGGTGGCGTCAGCCGTTGTCGGGAGTCGCAGGGCAGCAGGGCGGCCGCGGGCACCTTTCCACAGCAGAAGCAGCAGCGGCACCGCGAGCAGCCACAGCAACTGCGGATGAACAAAGTCAATCTTCTCCGTTATCATGAGGCAGTCGGAGGTTGATCACCGGCAGCGCGGACGAAACGAAATGCAGCTTCGAGTAATGCATGACGCTCGGCAGCATCGAACGAGGCTCCGGCAAATTTCGCGGCATCACAGGACTGGAGAAAACCGGCCAGCAATTCCCGATGACTCGTCAGCGGTGAGGCGTCGCCGGTGAGTGAGCGGAGGAATTCCTCCGTCGTTCGCTGCGGCGCGGCGATGCCGAACCGCTCGGCGATGAAGCGTCGCACCACGCCAGTGGATTTGTCCGCCAGCGGGCCGGCGTCGAGATTGTTTCGCTCGCGATCAATCGCCGAGAGATCGTGCATCGCCCTGTTCTGAGCGGAAATGCCAGCCGCTCCCCGGCGTCCCTTTTTCCACCACCAGAGGAGCAGCACTGCTGCCACGAGAAGCCCGGCACCAATCAACCAGGGCGCGAGCGAAAACTCTTTTGGCACCGGAATCTCCACGGCTGGCCGGGGACCACGAATGTCATCCTCCGGCGCTTCCGCAGCGAAAGCGGACAGACAGAACAGGCTGAGCAGGGTGAAGGCGATCCGTTTCATCCGATGCGGTGCCGGCGGTTGCGGAAGAAGCTCACCAGTTTCGGGAGCCAGTTCTCGCCGTTGGTGAACTCAAGAAGATCAATGCCGGTCGAGCGGATCGTGGCTGCGGTTTTCTCCCGGCGGTCGCGGGATTGGTCGCGATAGGCATCGCGAACTTTCGACTTTCCGGTGTCGAGTTGCACGACCTCGCCAGTCTCCGCGTCCTCGACACAGATGCGGCCCACGTCAGGCAACTCTTCCTCGCGCGGATCGGTCACCGAGACTGCAATGACATCGTGATGCCGGCTGGTGATCCGCAGTTTCTTTCTCATGAGAGCGAGCTTCTCAGCGAATGGCGCGCCGGGATGGAAGTCGCTCACCAGAAAAACGATGGCGCGGCGGCTGATGACCCGGTTCGCGAAATCCAGCGCGGCACTGATGTCCGTGCCCCGCTTCTCCGGCTGAAAGAAGAGCGCCTCCCGGATGAGCCGCATGATGTGGGTGCGGCCCTTGGCCGGGGGAATGTAAAGCTCCACACTCTCGCTGAAGAGCACGAGCCCCACCTTGTCGCGATTCCGGATCGCCGACGCGGCCAGCACGCCAGCCGCTTCGGCGGCCAACTCGCGTTTGCTGTCGGCTACGGAGCCGAAATCCGACGAAGCGCTCACGTCTATCATCAGGAGAATCGTCAACTCGCGCTCTTCGGTGAACAGCTTGATAAACGGCTCGCCAGTCCGCGCCGTGACGTTCCAGTCAATGGTGCGCACATCATCGCCGGCGACGTAGTTGCGCACGCGGTCAAAGTCCATGCCGCGACCTTTGAACACACTGGCGTAGCTCCCTGCCATGGCGTCATCCACCAGCCGCGAGGTGCGCACTTCCAGTCGGCGAACGCGAGCGAGAATCTCCGCCGCGCGGGATTCTGTCTCGGCATCTGCTGATGGCTTCGGCGATTTCAAGGCACAGGCAATTCGTCGAGGATTCGCGTGATGAGCGTCTCGCTCGTCATTCCCTCAGCCTCGGCTTCGTAGGTGACGGCCACCCGGTGGCGCAACACATCCATCGCGACCGATTTCACATCGTTTGGCGTCACGTAGGCGCGCCCTTCGAGGAAAGCGAGTGCCCGCGACGCGAGGGCGAGGCCGATGGTGGCACGGGGAGAGGCTCCGACTTTGATGAATGGTCCGAGCCTTACTCCAAAGTCATCCGGACGCCGGGTCGCGTGGACGAGCCGCACGATGTAGTGTTTTACACGGTCGTCGAGATAGAGACTGCCGGCCACGCCACGGGAAATGTGGATGGCATCCAGCGTCACGACTGGTGACGGCACCGGCACATCGCCAGTGAGCGCGGCGAGTTCCAGCACGCGCATTTCCTCGGACTCGGTGGGATAATCCACCACGACCTTCATCAGAAAGCGGTCCAACTGAGCTTCCGGAAGAGGATAGGTGCCTTCCTGCTCCAGAGGATTCTGCGTGGCCATGACAAGAAACGGAGTGGGCAGCGGGAACGACTGATCGCCGATGGTCACCTGCTGCTCCTGCATCGCCTCCAACAGCGCACTTTGCACTTTGGCGGGAGCCCGATTGATCTCATCGGCCAGAATGAAGTTGGCGAAGACAGGCCCGCGCTTCACGCGAAACTCCGCCGCCCGGGGATCGAAGATCTCCGTGCCCACGATATCCGCCGGCAGCATATCGGGCGTGAACTGGATACGATTGAACTTCGCATCCACCAGCGCCGCGAGAGTCTTCAGGGCCAGCGTTTTCGCGAGGCCGGGGACGCCTTCCAGAAGGATGTGCCCCCGCACGAGCAGGGAGATGAGGAGACGGTCCACGAGATCATGCTGGCCGATGAGCCAGCGTCCGATCTCGGTGCGCAGCGGCTGAATCCATTGCGATGCTTCGCGCACTGCGGCGGCGGCGTCTTGAGGGGAGGATCCTGGAACGGGAGGGAGAGGAGGTATGGTCATGGTTCTACAAAAAGAGGCAGCCGGCCCGGTGGCGGCGCGCCTTGCCTGACATCAGACGGCCCCGGACTCAACTGCCGAAATCAGCGACGCTGGTCGTCGGATTTGTTGGCTATTTCCGCGTCTGGCCGCTCTCCGGCGGAGGAGCGGGCTTCACCGGAGCAGAAATTCGGTGGAGAGAGCGCAGGTAATCCCATGCCCATAGACTTTCATTTTCAGGGCTGAAGGAGAGGAAGGAAAAGACGGCGTCGGTGGGGAGCGTGGCGAGTTCACGCCAGGTAGGGACATGCCAAAGCTTGAGCGTGCGACTGTCCGCAGAGGTGGCGAGGGTCCGTCCATCCGGGGAAAATGCCGCAGCTTTGATGTCCGCCTTGTGGCCGCGCAGCACGGTGACGCGTTCGCCGGACAGGACGTTGTGAATGGACACGAGGTTGTCCGTGCCGCCGAGAGCGACAAGGCGGCTGTCCGGGGAAAAGGTGAAGACGCTGACTTCCGCGCCGGGCACCTGCCAGCGGCTGAGAGTCTCGCCAGTCGCAATGCGCGATACACTGAAAAGACGGGGCCAGGTGAATTCGAGGAGCATCTCTCCATCCGGAGAAATCCTCAGATGGGAAATCCCTCCAGGACGCAGCAACTGCCGGACCTGAGCGCCGGTGTCCATGCGGCAGAGGGTGACATTCTTCTTTGCGCCTGCGACGGCGACGATGCCGGAGCGCGACGAAGCCGCTGCGCATTTGATGTCTGCGGGAGCGTCCAGACGGATTGCCGGACGAAGCGACTGACCTGCCAGAGTCCAGAACTCCAGTTCAGGCGCTTCCCTGCTGAGAGTGACGAATCCTGCATCATCAGTCAATGTACAGAGGACAGTCCGGGCTGTCGTGCCTGGCAACGCCGTGCGGCTGCTTCCATCGGCCGGACCGGTGCGCACATTTCCATCCTTGCTGTTCTCAATGAGCACTGAACCGGCAAGCAGCACCGGGTGGTCAGCGGGAAATTCCTCATCCGTCTGCCCTGGCGCACGGAGATCCCAAAGTCTGGCCAGTTGATCGCGGCAACCCGTGGCGAGCAGCCGTCCATCAGGCCTAAAGGCGACAGCGAGCACCTCATCTGCATGGCCGCGAAGGGTGCGCAACAACGTCAGACTCCTGGTGTCCCACAACCTTACAGTGTGATCCACGCTCCCCGTGGCCAGCATCTTGCCATCGTGCGTCAGAGCCACGGCGCGGATGTGCGCACCATCGTGCGTCAGCGGACCCGTCCGCACACCACCGGCTGTCCAGAGCCAGGCTTCCCGGGGATTTTCACCGATGCCGGCCAATTGCTGGCCATTGGCGGAGATAGCCATTGTCCGCACAGGAGTTCCCGCACTCCACTGTGTCATCAATGAGCCGTCCGCGGGATTGCGAATCTCCATCATCCCGTTTTGGAGAGGCACTGCCAGAGTGCTGTCGTCAGTGGAAAGCGCAAAGGCACCCGTCGCATCCTGAATGGTCATCAACTCAGCGTGAGTAGTCGCATCGTAGAGGTGAACCTGCGACAAGTGACCGCCCTCATTCCCCTGGTTACCCGTGATGAAGCGTGTCCCTCCGGCTGCCCATGAAAGGCTCCGGCAGTCGAATGCCGGAGTCACCCAGGAGAGCTTCCCGTTCACGCCATTCCACCCCCGCACCCAGCTCCACTGGCTGCCGGTGGCGACCTCTTTTCCATCCGGCGAAAAGGCGGCGGCCCGGACGTTTCCGAGAGAGGACGCTTTCATCATCGCGAGCAGCCGGTCGTAACTTTCGCCTCCCGTAACCAGCAGTCGCATGGCGTCCGGTGAGCGAAAAAAGACCGGCGAGAGCGTCGAATGCTCGCGCCAGCCCCGCCCGCGCTCGGCGGCGGTGGGCAGCGAAATAAGCACTTCTCCCGTCGAGACATCGCGGACAAATGCCTGACCTTCCAGCCCGCCAGTGAGCAGGCGGGTGCCGTCCTTATTGAAAGTCACGGCGGTGACAGCGCCGGTGTGGCCCGCCAGTTCGACCGCCAGATCACCAAGGCAGCGGCGGCGAAGACAGTACCACTCGAACCCGCGCAAGTCCGCCGCCCCCGCTTTTGGAATATGTGCATTCAACGCGGTGCGGGCGAGACCGTAGTCATTGTTGGCGAGGGCATTGCCTGCGAGAAAAACATCCGCTGCGTAAAGCTGGAGTCGCGCAGCCTGTTCGCTCGCACTGGCCAGCGCCGCAGACTCCCTGGCGTGTCCCTCCTGCTGGAGCGCGTAGTTCCGCTCATGGCGCAGCCGGTTTTCTCCGATGAAGTGCATGACGAGAAACCCGGTCGCACCGATAAGCGACACGGTCACCAGCGCCGCCTGCGCCGGCCGTCTGCGCGCCCATTTCAACAACCGCTCCCAGCCGCTGATGATGCGGGCATGGATCGGCTCACCGCGCAGCCAGCGCATGATGTCATCAGCCAGCGCCTCCGCAGAGGCATAGCGCCCGGCGGGTTCCTTGCGCAGACATTTCAAACAGATGACTTCCAGATCACGGGCACTGTTAGGCAGCCCCAGCGGGCGGGGATCCTCTTCCACCGTACGCCGCATGATCTCATAATGCGACGCGCCGGAGAACGGCGGGGCTCCTGACAACAGCGCGTAGAGCACCGCTCCGAGACTATAAATATCCGAGGCCGTGGTGCAGGCTCCTCGCGCCTGCTCCGGAGCCATAAAGGCCGGCGTGCCCAGCACCGATCCCTGCAGGGTAATGTCAGCGCCTTCCTGCGTTAGCCGCGCCAGGCCGAAGTCACTCACCACCGGCTCATCGCCGGACTCCATGAGAATGTTCGACGGCTTCAAATCCCTGTGCAGCACACCGTGCTGGTGAGCGTAGTGAACAGCGCGCGCCACTTTCGCGAGCAGCGTGCCGGCATCGCGCGGCGGCATCGGGCCGCGCACCGTCAGACATCCGCCAACAGCCAGCTTCATCGTGAAGAAGTGCATGCCCTCGTGCTCACCGACCTCATAGACCGGCACCACGTTGGGATGGTCCAAATGCGCCGCGGCCCGCGCTTCCTGGCGGAAACGCCGCAACTCCTCCGCCCCGGCGAAATGGCCCGAGCGGATCATCTTCAACGCCACCGTGCGATGCAGCCCGGTATGCCGGGCGCGATACACGATGCCCATGCCGCCTTCCGCGAGACGCTCCTGCAACTCATATTCCCCAAAACGCCGCGGCAATGACTCCGCAGGCTCATCATCCTCAGGAGGCAAGACATCCTGCCACTGAAAGCCCCCGGACAGCAGGCACCGGGGGCACAGTCCCTCAGACACACCGCCGCGAACGGGGGCATGGCATCGCGGGCACTCGGCAGTTTTCGCACTCATGGGCATCAGGCTTCCTTACTGACAGAACCAGCGACAAAAGTTTTCACGCGCCCAATGCCTCCATCAGATGCCGGATTTCATCCTGCATTTCCTCCGGCGACGAGATGGTCTGCGCGATCTCTGCGCGCAGCGCCTGGCCGAACCGCTGACGCAGCTTGTAGATCGCTGACTTCACAGCACTCGCGCTGAGGCCCAGCACCTCCGCCGTGCCGGCGTATGATTCCGGCTCGTAGCCGCCGAGGAGATAAATCTTCAGCGCCTCATAGCGATCACCCCAGCCCGCGGCCTCATAATCTTCACGCACCCGCGCATTCACCCGTGCCAGAAGTTCCTCCGCCCAGCGACGGTCAAAGAGCAGGTCGGGCGATTCCCTGTCCACTGGCTCCATGGAGCGATGCTCCTCTTCGTTAGCCTGTTCGATGGAAAAAAAGACCATGCCGCCTCCGCGCTTCAGTCGTTGAGAGCGATGCCATTCGTTGGCGAGAAAGTGCTTGAGCGCCCCCAGCAGCCATGACCGGAACCTGCCCCGCTGCGGATCCGCAGCCGCCGTGCCGCTGCCGGAGAGGAGCCGCGCAAAGAATTCCTGCGTCAGGTCCTGCGCCGTGTGCGTGTCGTGTCCGGCCCGCCTCACAAAAGCATAAATCGGACGCCAGTAGTCCCGGCAGAGCGACTCCAGCGCCTCACCGGACTGACGGCCCGCCGCGCGCACCATGTCCCATCGCGTGGTAAGAAACTGAGCATGTGCACCCATCGTCGGTCCACCCTGCGCATGGCGGTGCGTGGCAGGAGCAAGGGTGTGGGAAGAAGGATCAGTCATGGCCAGGCGCGCGGGATGAAAATCACACACTACCGCCATTCCACTGCAACTTCTGGCGCAGCACACCATAGAAGGAAGTCCCGGGCAGCGTGACGAGCGGCACCGTCCAGGCACCGCGCCGAAGGATGACAGGAGATGTCTTGCTTAATGAGACCGCCGCGCCGCCGTCCATGCTCAGGAGGAGTTCTTCCGTCACTCCTGCGGCCATGAGTTCGATCACGACGTCGTCATTCACGATGACTGAACGGTTCGCCACCGCGTGCGGGCAAATGGGCGTGATGCAGAAAACCCCCGCTTCCGGATTCACAATAGGGCCGCCAGCCGAGAGACTGTAGGCGGTGCTCCCGGTGGGCGTGCTCACGATAAGACCGTCGCCGCTATAGCAATTCACGAAGCTGCCGTTGATGGTGACATTCAGCCGGATCATCCGCGAGATGGCCCCGCGGCTGACGACCGCTTCGTTGAGCCCGGTGGCCTGCAATGGCCGGCCCTCGTGATCGGTGAAAGCGGCTTCGATCGTGCGCCGCTGACTGATCGCATAGCTGCCGCTGAGAATGGCCTTCACGAACTCCCCCGTCTCCTCCGCCATGGCCGTGGTGAGAAATCCAAGGTGCCCCACATTCACCGCCGCGAGCGGCTTCACCTGTGAACCAAGCTGCCGGGCGATATGAAGAATGGTGCCATCGCCACCCAGCACAACGAGCACGCCGGCCTCCCGCGCGACTTCGTTCAACGGCAGTCCGCCCGTCATTCCCGCAGCCTCCGCCGAGGCTAGTTCACAAAGCAGCCGCGCGCCGCCGTGGCGGAATTGTCCCGCCAACTGCTGTGTGAGTGCAGCAGCATTGGGTTTGGAAATGTTGGCTACGAGGCCGATGACCGGGTGATCCATGCGAGAAATTCTGTGTTACCGTCAGTGCCTTTTATCGGCGACTCCATGCAGCCGCGCCAGCAGAAACCCTCCCGCGTGCTCACGAATTGCCGGATCTTATCCACCGCCCGCCCGTGCAGCGCCGCATCGCGCACGATTCCCCCGGCACCCACATCCTCCCGCGTCAGCTCAAACTGCGGCTTGATGAGGCACACCATCGCCCCGTGCTCCGGATGCAGCGCCTCCATCACCGGTGGCATCACCAGCGTCAGGCTGATGAATGAGACATCGAAGACCGCAAAATCCACCACCTCCGGCACATCCGCCGCCTGCATGTGACGCACATTGAACTGCTCACGGCTGACCACACGCGCATCACTGCGCAGTTTCCACACCAACTGATTCGTCCCCACATCGAAGGCATACACTTTCGCCGCCCCGTGCTGGAGCAGACAGTCCGTGAAGCCCCCCGTGCTCGCCCCCACATCCATACACGTCAGGCCAGTCACACTGATGCCGAACTCCCGCAGCGCCCCCTCCATCTTGAATCCCCCGCGGCTCACAAATCGCGGCTTCTCCTTCACCTCCAGCACCGCGTCATCAGCCACAGCCATCCCCGCCTTCCCCGCCGGCTGCCCATTCACCAGCACCTCCCCCGCAAGAATAAGCCGCTGCGCCTGCGCACGCGAATCACACAGCCCCCGGGCAAAGAGAGCAGCATCGAGGCGTTGTTTCTTGGAAGGCATATAACGGGAGAACGATCCCCCTCCCTGCGACAACGGCACCAAAAGACAACGCCAACCACACCCTCACCACCGCAGCAGTTCCCGGATGGTCAGCGCGAACATGCCCAGGCCAATGATCAGCGGCAGCAGTGCGAGGCACCGCACCGCGCGGCATTCCCAGCCAGCACGCACTGCCAGCGGCGCCGTTGCCAGCGCGATGCCCGGCACTGCCAGCCAGGGATTCACCAGCGCCCACGCCTGCCAGAGGAACCACCCGCCTGCCGCCACCTCCAGCAGATGCACCAGCGGATGATTCGCATGATAAACCCGCCAGCCCGGGCCGCGGCCCGCAGCCCCGGTGTTATCGAACCGCGCCCTGCCGGTGAACACCCACGCCAGCAGCGACACCGTCTCCACCACCAGCGACGAGAGCCAGAGATAACTCCCGGCGATCCAAAACCGCAGCACCGCCCCGCCAGTCCAGGGAGTGGTGCTCAGTGTCTCCCCCTCTTCCTTTTCTGCCTTCCTGCCTCCCTTATTCCTTCTTCTGTCCTCCACCCACGCCATCATCGCCGGCACCACGGGAGCGAGCATGAGAAAAAGCATCACCGCGCACACCGGCCAGCTCCACAGAAGTGTCAGGCGCAGCCCGTCCAGCCAGTGCCTGGCGTCCGGCACCAGATCCCTTGCGGGTGCTTTGATGAGCGGCGGCGGCTGACGCACTGCCGCCATCGCTGACGGCTGGAGCAGAGCCAGACCCGCTCCCAGGCTTCGGGACGGTGGACAAGAAGCCGCCGGATCAGCCCGTGGGGTTGAGCGAGAAGGATGGGCCCACGGGACAAGGGG
>JANOZA010000164.1:0-13937 GCA_031429155.1 Verrucomicrobiota bacterium
GCTGACCAAGAACGGCGCGGGCACGTTCACGCTCGGCGGCGCGGGCAATAACAACAGCTACTCCGGCACCACGACGGTGAATGCCGGCATGCTGGTGCTGAACAAGACGGCGCTGGGCACTGACATCGCGGTGACGGGGAATCTCGTCATCGGCGACGGCGCGGGCGGGGCCAATGTGGATGTGGTGCGGCTGGATGCGAATCAGCAGATCAAGAATACTTCCGGCGTCACGCTCAACAGTTCCGGGCTGTTCAGTCTGAACGGACGCTTTGAAGACATCGGCAGTCTCACCATGAACGGCGGCACCATTTCCACCGGCGGCGCGGGCACGCTCCAGCTTTTGGGAAATGTGACTTCTGTTTCGGCGGGGACTTCCACGCCAACCATCACGGGGAATGTGGACCTCGGTGGTGCGGTGCGCACTTTCACCGTCAACTCCGGGCCACAGTCTTTCGATCTCACGATCGGCGCGGCCATTACCAATGGCGGGATCAACAAGGCCGGCCTGGGCTATCTGTTGCTGAGCGGCGCGAACAGTTTCGCCGGCGGCGTGACGCTCGCGGCGGGCCGGCTCTATGTAGGCAGCGATACTGCGGCGGGCACCGGCACGCTGGCGCTCAATGGCGGCACGCTCGTCGGCTACAGTCTGCCGCGCACCCTGGCCAATCCGGTCACACTCGGCGGCGATGTGACCGTGCAGGGCGCGGACCTCACGCTGACCGGCCAGGTGACGCTGACGGGTGACCGGGCGCTCTTCATGGACAGCGCGATGACCATCTCCGGCAATCTCGTCCAGAGTGGGGGCAGTTTCGATCTGAGAAAAAGCGGACCGGGCACCCTCACGCTGACCGGCGGAGTATCGTCAAACGTGCTGAACTCCATCACCGTGAACACCGGCACCGTACTCTTGAACAAGACGCCGGGAGAACGCGCGGCAGACAATTTCATCATCGGCGACGGCGCGGGCGGGGCCAATGCGGATGTGCTGCGCACGCTCGCTCCGTACCAACTGCAGTTCAATAACTCCGTGACCCTCGACAGCAGCGGCTGGCTCGACCTCAATGGTCACAATGAGGCCCTGACTTCCCTCACGATGAACGGCGGCAACATCACGACAGGAGCGGGCAGCATTTACTTCAACGACGGCGGTGGCATCGCCACCCTGGCGGGCGCGCCCTCGACGGCGACCATCAGCGGGAATGTGACCCTCAGCACAGCTTTTGGATTTTCCGGCAATTACTTCGCTGTGGGGAACGGCGGGGCGGCGATTGATCTCGATATTCCGGCGAACATTGACGGCGGCGGCACGGGCCTGACAAAATCCGGCACGGGCACGCTGCGGCTCTCCGGCAACAATTCCTTTGCCGGCGGCCTTTACCATCAGGCGGGCGCGCTGGGCATCGGCAGCAACAGTGGGCTGGGCGCAGGGCCGTTGTATTTGCAGGGCGGGAGCCTCTACACGGACAGCGGGCCGCGCACGCTGGCGAATCCGACCGTGCTGTCAGCCAACACTACCGTGGCGAGCGGGAATCTGCTGACGCTGTCCGGGCCGTTCAGCGTCAGCGGCACGCCGCTGCTGTTCACTTCCGGGCCGGTGACGCTCAGTGGTGCGGTGAGTTTGCCGGCGGGGAACAGTCTGACGAAAAGCGGCGGCGGCACGCTCACCATTTCGTCCGCCAGCACGCTGGCGGGGGACTTCACTCTCGCCGCCGGCCCGCTCGCGGCCGCGAACCTCACCATCGCCAGCACCGGCAGCTACACGCAGGGCATCGCCGGCTCCCCGACCGTGCCCGCGCCCACCTTTGACGGCACGCTCACCAGCAAGGGAGCGTTCACCTGGAACAGCACCGGCGGCGAATTCAGCGGGCGGCTCATCAATGAGGGCACCACTACCTTCAACGCCGACTTCTTCGCCAGGAATGGCATCGCCAATTTCAGCACCCTGACCGTCGGTACCGGGCGCACCATCTTTACCGGAGGCGCGGGCCTGGATAATCAGGGGACCATCGTCATGGCGGGCGGCACGCTCTTTGGCAGCAATCTGAATGGGAACTCGCCGCTGGATAATAACGGCTTCCTCACTGGCTTCGGCACGGTGACCGGGCCGGTCAGTTTCACCAACTACGGCCAGCTCAATGTGACCGGGAACCTGACGCTCAGCACCACGCTCTCCAATTACAACTCCGGCAATGTGGACGTGCCCGCCGGCGCGCAACTTGGCCTCACCGGGAATGCGCTCTACAATTCCGGTTCCCTCAATCTCGCGGGCGGCAGCATCACGGGCACCGCACAAATCCTGAACGGCACCGGCGGCACCATCGGGGGCCGCGGGCAGATCACCGCGCCGTTGTTCAACGCCGCCGGCACCGTGGTGCCGCAGACCGGCACGCTCTCCGTGCCCGGCGGCATCAACAACGCCGGCACCCTTCTCCTGCCGGCGGCGGGCACCTTGAATGTGGGGAGCACCCTCACGAATACCGGCAGCATCACCGCGGCGGGCGGCACGCTCACCGGCACGGCCGCGATCACCAACAGCGGCGTCATCCAGGGCGCGGGCACCATTACGAATACGATCACGACCTTCACCGGCTCCCGCATCGAACCCGTGGCCGGCGTGCTCACGCTCACGGGTGTCGTGAACAATGTGGCGGGTGCCACCATCAGCACGACGACCGGCAACAAGCTCGTCATCAGCGCCGGCCTCGCCAGCAATGCCGGTGCCTTCGATCTCGCGGGCGGCACCTTCGACAACAACGGCCACGCGCTCAATAACACCGGCAGCATCACCGGCTACGGCACGCTCCGCGCCGGCGGTCTGACGAACAACGGCACGATCCTCTTCTCCGGCGGCAGCACTTCCATCGCCGGGGATGTGGTGAATGCCGTGGGCCGCACCATCGAGGTGCGGAACACGCCAGCGCTCTTCACCGGCAATATCACCAACAACGGCATCTTCAAAAACACCGACGCCACCATCACCTTCGCCGGCAACTACACAGAGAACGGCGCCTACCTCAGCGACCCCGCGGACAACTTCTTCGCCAATCTCAACGTCGGCCCGCAGGGCATCCTCAGCGGCGGGCATGGCGACCGCTTCTTCATCGCGGGGAATCTGATCAGCTACAGCACGCGGAACGAAGCCTGGGAAACCAGGGCCGCGGAGTTGGCGTTCGATGGCGTGAGCGCGGCCTTCCATGAACTCAGCGTCGGCGGCGCGGACTTTGGAAAAACGGACGACGGCTACACCGACAACTTCGCGTGGGACACCGTGCGCCTCGCCGTCGGAGAATATCTCACCCTCAGCGATGCGGGCGAACCCGGCGGCGCGCTCTACACGCAGGTCTTCGATCTCGGCGGCGGCCTCGCGCAGTTGCCCTCCGTCACCGGCAACGGCGTGAACATTTACTACCACCCCGCGCGCAGTGAAAACGCCTGGCTCCACGGCGGCAGCTATCCGCTCAATGGCGGCGGCTTTCTCGCGCCCGTGCCCGAGCCGGGCACTGCGGCGCTCGCCGCCCTCACCGCTCTCACCCTTCTGCGCCGCCGCCGCCCATGAATCTCAAGTTCACCCTGCTGCTCTCTGCGTTGCTCTTGCTGACGGAACGCGAAGTTGCACTTCGCCCCATCAACCAAGCCTCAGAAGCGAAGTGCCCCTTCGCGTTCCGTGAACTGACCGGCCCGCCGCAGTTCCTCGCCGGCGCCATCGTCAATCACGGCACGTTCAAGATCACCGACACCACCGTCACCTACGGCGACACCTTCACCAACCACGGCGCGTATCTCAGCGATCCCTCGACGAACAACTTCACCACTCTCATCATCGGCCCCGGCGGCTATCTCGTCGGCGGCACCGGCGACAAGTTCGTTGTCAAAGCCGACATGCTCAACGGCAGCCTCCAGTCCACGGCATGGTCCACAGTCCCCGCCGAGCTTTCCTTCCGCAACACCGGCAGCACCGCGCACACCATGAGCCTCGCCGGCCGCGACATGGGCGCGAGTTACTTTGGCATGATCGGGAATTTCGCATGGGACACCCTGCGGCTGCGCGCCGGAGAATCCCTCACCCTCACCGACGGCAACGCCACGCCCGGCGCCGCCTTCTACACCGACTCGCTCATTCTCGAAGGCGGCCTCGCACAGATCGCGAGCATCACCGGCAACAGCTTCAACATCTATTACAACCCGTGGGCACCGGCCAATGCCTGGCTCCTCGCGCAAACCTGGCCGCTCACTGGACGCGGTTCCATTATCCCGATGCAGGCCGCGCTCGACATCACCGCTGTGCATACGCTGCCTAACGGCCACGTCCTCCTCAATGTCCTCGGAGCACCGCTGCGCACGCACCGCATCCTCGTTTCCATAGACCTGTTCACCTTCGACTTCCTCGGCACCGCGGTCGCCGCCGCGGACGGCACGTTCACCTTTGAAGACCCGGACAGCAGCTTCATGAGCCGGCGATACTACAAGGTGGTGTTTCCCTGACTTCAGCTTCCAGGAGAATTGTGGACACCACGGCACCTGGTTTTCCTTAGCAGGCTGGTGAGAGCGAATCCCGCTCCCTCCTTTCAACTTCATCATGTCTATGAAAACCCTCCTTCTGCTGCTTGGCGGCACTTTCCTCTTCACGGGCCTGCTCCGCGCGCAGGTTCCATCACACATGAATTACCAGGGCCGCATTTCCGTGGCCGGCGTGAACTTTCATGGCTCCGGGGGATTCAAATTTGCGCTGCTCGATGGCGTCAGCGGCGTGACTCTTTGGAGCCATGACGGGAGCAGTCTGCTCGGCAGTGAGCCGGGGACAGCGTTGACCATCCCGGTGGAGAAGGGGCTGTATGCGGTGCAGTTGGGCAGCGGACCGCCGGCGATGCTGCCGCTGACCCCGGCGGCGCTGGCGGGGCATTCAGATGTCGTTCTGCGGGTCTGGTTCAATGACGGCGCGCATGGCTCGCAGTTGCTCACGCCGGATGAGAGGATCAGCGCGGTGCCCTTTGCCATGAATGCAGCCACGGCGGCCGCGGTGGCACCGGGTTCCGTCACCACGGCCATGCTGGCGGACGGGGCGGTGACGACTCCCAAGATCGCCAACGGCGCGGTGGTCACCGCAAAGCTGGCGGACCATGCCGTGACGGATACCCGCCTCGCGGCGAATGCGGTACACGGCGCCACCTGGTGGGCGCCATTCGATGCGCTGCCGGCGCGCCATTCGCACACGGCGGTGTGGACCGGAGAGGCGATGCTGGTGTGGGGCGGCTATGGCGTGGGCTCTCTGGAACTGGGCGATGGATTCGGCTACTCCACGAATTTCGGCGGTGTGTTTCCCCTGCCGCCGGCACCGCTGAATGCGCGCGGTCGCCACACGGCAGTGTGGACGGGCGCAGAGATGATCATTTGGGGCGGCAATGGCTCCGGCATTCTGGGTGATGGCGCGCGCTACAGATCTTCCACCGGCCAATGGAACCTGCTGCCGTCGCTGAACTCGCCCACCGCCCGCTTCGGACACACCGCAGTGTGGACGGGGACGGAGATGATCATCTGGGGCGGCATTGACCGCGATACCGGCGTGCCGGACGGCGGTGGCACGCGCTACAACCTGCAAAACAACACCTGGTCGGCGATAGACCGCGGGCCGCTTACCAACCGCGGCTATCACACGGCAGTGTGGACGGGATCGAAGATGATCATCTGGGGCGGGCTGGGCGAAGGCGGCGCGCGCCACAACAATGGCGCAGCCTATGATCCGGCCACGAACTCATGGACGGCGCTGCCCACGCCCGCCTTCCTCCCGGGCCGCAGCCGCCACACGGCCGTGTGGACGGGCACGCAGATGATCGTGTGGGGCGGGTTGAGCACGGCGAGCCTGAGTGACGGCGGCGTCTATAATGTGGCGCTCAATACGTGGACGCCCACGCCGTTCGCGCAGATCGGTCAGGTGCCCTATCCGTTGGTGATGGCGCGGAGTGAGCACACGGCGGTGTGGACCGGCTCGGAGATGATTGTGTGGGGAGGACTGGCTGCTCCCGGACAATACCTCGGCGACGGGGCGGTGATGAATTTCGAGCGCTACACATGGTCCGCGGTGCCGGCCACGGCGCTCGCTCCGCGGAGCCGGCACACGGCGGTGTGGTCCGGCACGGACATGATCGTTGCTGGCGGGGCCAATGCTGCGCCCCATAGCACCGGCGAATTCTATTCTCACTTTTCCAATATCCGCGACGGCGGGGTGGACGCGCGGCATCTGGCCTCCGACCGGGGATCATTTGGCAAAGTGAGCGGTGGCGCGCTAACTTTCGTCAACAATCCCGCGGGCGCGCCCACCGGGGTGGCCTTCACCGGCACGACCATGCAGGGCCTGCCGGGCACTCTCAGCCTCGGCCTGCAGCAGGGCGAGCTACTCCTTCCTCAGCCTCCCAATAACATTCCGGTGGTACCCAATCCGACGGAAGTCTATCATCAGGCGGCGACATCCTTCGGCTGGTATGGCACCTCCCTGCAGGGCAATCAGGTGCTTATGATGCGCCTCCTGCCCCGCGCGGATCATATACCGGGGAATGAGGGAAATCAAAACGGCGGCAATCTCCACGTAAATGGCTCCGTCTATGGCAACCTCATCCAAACCAGTGATCGCGCGCAGAAGGAAAACTTCGCGCCGGTGAGTGCTGTAGAGGTACTGGAGAAGGTGGCCGCGCTGCCCATTACGCGGTGGAATTATAAGTCCGACACGAAGGCGCAGCACCTCGGTCCGATGGCGCAGGATTTTTATGCCGCCTTCCAACTGGGATCGGATGACCAGCATATCGCGGTGGTGGACGAGGGCGGCATCGCGCTGGCGGCGATTCAGGGGCTGCATGAGAAAACCAAACGGCTGGAACGCGAAAATACGAAGCTCTCCGCGCGGCTGGAGTCGCTGGAAAAGAAACTGAACGCGATGGACCGCACCGCGGACGCGAGCGCAACTCCTGCCCAGCCATGAAAGCCCTTCTCACCGCCACCCTGCTGCCGGCAGCCAGCATGGCCGGCACGGCCACAAGCGCCGACTACGCCAACATCAGCGCCGGCGTGAACGCCGCCGGTGGACTTTCCGCCACCCAGCCGGGCGGCGGAAGCTATCTGCAATCCTCCTGCAGCGCGCCGGTCGGTGGACTGACAGCATTCACGGACACTCTGAACCGCAGCGGATTTGCCGCTCAGATTTATGATGCTGTGGGGCTGAAGCTGATCACGGACCCGGCCTTCGTGGCAGAGCGGTCCACGATTCATCTGCACGCCGCGCGGTTGCTGGATGACGGCACCACCCTCGAACTCAGACCGGGCAGCGTGGGCTTCACTTTCCTCGCCGGCCCCCTGGATCCGGCTATCTCCGCAGAGGGCGATGCGATGGTGGAGAATGTCTATCAGGACACGACAGCCATCGTCTCCGCAAGGTTTGAGGCGACCTCCCTCCCGCTGGCCTTCACGGTGCATGATGTCCTGCCTGACAACTTTGGCTCCTACGCCTTCGATGGCCTGCCCGACTGGTGGCAGGTGCAGTATTTCGGGCTGGAAAACGCCGACGCCGCTCCCGCCAACGACGAAGACGCCGACGGCACCGACAATACCGCCGAATACAATGCCGGCACCGATCCGCTGGACGGCGCGAGCAGCTTCCTCGCCACCATGAGCGGCGGAATCAGAGCCCGTCGCATCGCCTTCGACAGTGTCTCCGGAAGAAGCTACACGCTGGAAATTTCCGACACGCTCGCAGTCGGGTCATGGAGTGCCCTCCAGGGACCAGTGGCGGGTACCGGCGGGGAGCTGCAGTTCCACCTGTCGGCGGATGGCGGCATTCGCCGCCGGTTCTACCGCGTCACTGTGAGTCCTGATCCCTGAATCTTCCGTCGGCGAGTGGCTGCGCCGACGTGCGACAGCCAGGCGAAATGGTTTGGACACCACGGCAACTTGTTTTTCTTAACAGGCACGTGAGAGCAAATCCCTCTCCCTACTTCCTTCGCGCCGTCTGGGCCGCAGGAGACGATGATCCGAAGCTGCTGTCCTGGCTCAGGGCGCAGTCGCAGGCTTAGGCCATCAATCCGCTGACGGCACGCCCCGCACTCGTAAGAAGCCGCGGCGCGCGCCTGGGGGCACACCGCCTTGCCACTGATAGCGCCCTGTGGCATTGACCGGCAGACGCGCGAGGCGCTGCCAGGAGGCGGAGGTCAGATCCGAGGACCACTGCACGTCGTAGGCGTCATAGAATTCCGATTCGCCTTTTATTCCATCAATGGGGAGAAGAAAATCAACGCCGGCGGCACTGGTGCCAGGGATGAGCGTGAAGGCAGTGACCTCCACCGGCGGGTGCAGGCGCTGGCCGGTGCCGCGGTCTTCGAGAGCCACGAGCATGGGAAAGGGCGCGCTGGTGGTGGGGCTGAGCGGAGCCTCGCGCACGTCGTGCATCGTGCGGATGGAACGCGTGTCGTTGCGCAGTTCCACACGGTAAGTGGGTCTGGCGCTGGGCCACCAGAGGAAGTCGGGATGGACTGCAAAAGTGGCGTCGAGGACGCAGAGCGCGGTCGTCGCACCGGCATTGGTGATCGAAAGGGAAAACGGCTCCGCAGTGCGCGACTGCCAGGGTGTCAGCGCGAAAGTGCCGCCGGGGGAAAGGGATGTTGTCCACGCGCCGCCAGTGCCGCCGCCCACAAAAAGCGTGTTGCCGCTGGAACCGAAGGGATCGCTCACCACGCCGGTCACCCGCCCAGCAATGCGGACTTGAACAGTGGCCGTCTGCCCGGGCGCAAGTTCCCACATGGTATTATAGTGCCACTGCACTATTTTCGGCTGCCCCGGCACCACGGGCGCGAGCGGATTGAGTATGAGTGTGGTCTCCTCATCCGTGGCATCGGCGGCGCGCGCGAATTCTGTGAGGCCCAGCGCAGAACGCTGCGCGTCATTCACGGTCCACCTCCGCTCCGCGAGCGGGCCGGCCAGTTCGTCCGGCGCAGAGTAGTTGGGATCGCACTCCGCCAGCGCGAGCTGCACCAGCTCCGCGAGCTGGTCCATACCCAGCGATGAAGTCTCGAAGCCGAAGCCCGTGGCATAAGCAAGGCCGTTGGGAAAAACCGACTGCCGCGCTGCGACCACGCCGGTGTGCTTCGCGCCGCCGGTGCTCCCGGGCTTGCAGCCGACGATGCGCGGCTCGCGGTTCTTCAATCCTGTCAGCCAACCCCAACTCAGATGATCCACGACAGATTCAAAGATGCCCGCCTCCGCGCCGGGCACCAGCTTCGGCACATCGAACTCCACGGTGTTGGCCATCTCGCGAAAGAGCGGGTTCTGCATCGCCGCGCGGCCCAGCAGCCACATGTCGTAGGCCGTGGAGTAGTGCGCCGGCGCGTCCACCGCGCCGGAGGCACTCGCGAACAGGGAATCATTCATGCCGATCTGCGCGCCGCGGGCATTCATCAGCGCGATGAAGTTGGGAGCCGACTGCACGCCGGGCACCCACGCATTGATCTCGCCAGTCATGGCATCGGCGATCGCATAACAACTGTCGTTGCCGCTCGGAATCATGGCGGAGTGCATCAGTTCCCGCAGCGTGAAGTGGTCAAAGGCCGGGCTGTAGTAGGTGAAGGTGGAGCAGCCGCTGGTGGGCGGATAGGCTTCCATCATCCACGGCTCGATGGTGTATTCCTCCTCCAGCCCGACGTGCAGTGGATCATTGAGCGGGCGCTGCGTGGCTTCGCAGGCGAGAAGCACCGTCATGATCTTCGTCGTGCTGGCGATGGACACCTGATCGAACGGTCGCAGCGCATAGACGATGCGGTTCTCGCAGTCGGCGGCGAGCGCGGACTTGCATTGCACGCTGTCCACCTGACGCCACGGCGCGTAGTCGAGCACCTGGCCGCGTGCGGTGTCGCGCGCGGGGCAGCCAATGGCGAGGCTCGCGCGCGGCCCCGCACCGAAGCGTCCGAACGCGAGGCTGCTGCCCATCTGGGCGTTATTGCCGAAGCCCGCGGAAGCCTCAAGTTCGTCATAGGCAACCTGACTGGCCGGCCCCGCCGGGCCGCCGAGGAAGAGGACCAGCAGTCCGCTGTTGATGTTGTCCGCCGGCACCGGCGCGCCACTCGCATCGTTGTAAGGGCTGCCCACGGCGAGATCGTCGTCGCCATCCGCATCCCAGTCCCCGGCGGCCAGGGCGGAGCCGTAGAGCGCGTTGTCCTGGTTCGCGTAGGCCGTGAGCACCGTGCCCCATTGCAGCGCCAGCAGTCCGCCACGGGCAATGCTCACGGAGCCGCGCCCGGTATTGCGGCCCGGCGCGCCGATAGCCACATCCAGTTCGCCGTCATCTGCATAGAAATCGCCCACCACCAGCGCCGCGCCGAAGCGTCCGTTCGTCTGGTAGAATCCACCGTCCGCCGCGGCATCGAAGTGCAGCGCATTCACCGTGGAGACCGAGGTGCCGTTGCCGATGAGCAGATGGACCATTCCGGCGTTATCAATGATCCCGGTGTCCGTCTCCGGCGCGCCGACGAGGACATCCGCCATGACCTGGCCGATCACATTTCCGATGGCCAGCGAACTGCCGAAAGCCCCGCCGGCGGGTGCTCCCGCCGCGCCGGAGGAAATGCCGGTCACCGCTGTCGTCAGCCCCGCAGCGCCGCCACGCATGATATAGATGGCCCCGGATCCGGCGTTCTCGCCCGGCGCACCGATCACGAGGTCCGCGTAGTTATCCGTGCCCAGCCTGCCCGCCGCCAGCGCGGCTCCAAAGCGATCGCCCGCTTCATTCACGCCACCAAACGGCGTCTGCGTCAGCACCTGACTCGCCGTCGCGCTCAGCCCGTTTGTGCCGCCCATGTAAATCAGCACCCGCCCGGAGTTGGTCGCGCTGTTGATGGTCGAAGCCGGCAGCCCCACCGCCAGATCATCGAAGCCGTCATTGTTGAAGTCCGCGCTCGCCAGTGCGTAGCCCATCTGATGCGACTCCGCATTGCTCAGCGCGCTGTTGCCGGGACTCATGCCCATCGCGTTCACCCACGTCAGGCCAAAGCGCGAGCCGCGGTTGATGGTGACGAAGCCCGCCTGCGCGGAAGTGCCGGTGATCACTTCATAAGGCGAGCCAGTAGCCAGATCGTCGAAGCCGTCGTTGTTGAAATCGCCCGCGCAGACCGCGAAGCCGAAACGGTCACCGGTCTCCGGCACGCCCGCGCTTTCCCGGCCCTGCCGGATGAGAGCCAGTTGAGCCGCGGCGGGCAGAGTGAGCGCGGCAGTGAGGAGGAGAAAGGTTTTCATGGTGACCTCCTTCTTGGGAATCGCGTTGGCAGTGTTACAGGCGATGCGTAGAAAAGTACCACCATGCCCGATGCCCCGCCATCCCCCTTTCAACCCACGCGATGGAGTCTCATCCAGCGCGTCCAGGTCGGCGGCGACGATGGCGCGCGGGCGCTCGGCGAGTTGTGTGAGGCGTATTGGCTGCCGCTCTTCGGCTGGGCGCGGCGCTCGGGAGCTTCGCCGGAAGACGCCGAGGATCTAGTCCAGGGATTCTTTTGCGACGTGGTACGCAAAGACATTTTCTCCAAAGCAGATCTCGCAAAAGGCCGTTTGCGCACGCTGCTACTGACGGCCTTCAGGCGTTTTCGGCAGGACCAGTGGGACAAAACAATCACACAGCGGCGCGGATCGGGGCCCACGGTGTCGTTCGATGCCGCAGCGGGTGAAGAGTGGTATCAGGCAGAAACCGGGACGGCGACACCGGATGCTTTCTACGACCGCCAGTGGGCGGTCACCGTGCTGGAACAGGCCATGCAGCGGCTCGGCGCGGACTATACGAAGCGCGGAAAAGGTGCGGACTTCGCTCAACTTCGCCGCTACCTCACCGACACCGATGACGCCGACTACGGTGCCGACGCCACCGCGCTCGGCGTGAGTGCCGGCGCGGTGCGCGTGGCCGTACACCGGATGCGCGAGCGGTTTGGCCACGCTCTGCGCGAAGAAGTCACCGGCCTGCTAAAGGATGACAGTGACGTGGATCGCGAACTGGCTCACCTCCTCGCGGCTTTGGAATCGTAGCCCGACTTTCCAAAGAAGTGCTGCTGCGTTGCTTGCGCCCGGGCCGGGCGCGCGCACTGTGGCGGCGTGTCCTCCGAACCACCTGCCCGCCACCTTTCCGGCCTTGATGCAACGCGTCTCATCCGCCTGGGACTGACGGTGTCGGCGGCGCGGGAAGCCACGCCGCCGCCGGTGCCTGGCTATGAGTTGCTGGAGCCACTGGGCTCCGGCGGGATGGGCGAGGTGTTCAGAGCCCGACAGGAGAGCCTGGGCCGCGAGGTGGCGGTGAAGATTCTCCGCACCGACCTGCCGGCGACGGGCTGGCTGCCGGAGCGCTTTGAGCAGGAGGCCTGCACCATGGGGGCTCTGCGGCACCCCAACGTCGTCACCGTCCATGACTGTGTGCGGCTCGATGACGGGCGGGTCGCCATTGTCATGGAACTTGTCAGCGGCGGATCGCTCCGGGAGAAGTTAAATGACGCGCCGGACGGCCTGCCCCTGGAACAGGCGCTCAAGTGGGCGCGCGAAATCGCCGAGGGTCTGCGAGCGGCGCACGCTGCGGGGTTGGTGCATCGCGATGTGAAGCCGGACAATGTTCTCATTGATGAGGCGGGGACGGCGAGGGTGTCGGACTTTGGCCTCGCCTTTTCCGACGATGTGAAACAGCCGCGCTACACGCAGACGGGCGCGGCGGCAGGCACGCCGGGCTACATGCCGCCGGAGCTGTGGCGCGGTGAGGCGGCGGCGGTGCGCAGCGATGTCTTCAGTTACGGCGCGATGCTTTACGAAATACTCACCGGCCGGCTACCCCAGGGAAGTTTCCCGCCGCCGCGCGCGCTGCGCCCTGACATTTCTCCCGCGCTCAATGACGCCATCGTGGCGGCGCTGCGGCCAGACCCGGCGCAGCGCCCGACGGACATGGCAGCGATGCTGCACGCGCTGGCGGCGCGCGCGGTCCTGTTTACGCGCCGCCGGGCCGTTGTGGCCGCGGCCATCGCAACGGGCGGCACCTGCTGGTGGATGGTCCGGCGCAGCGGCACACCCGGGCTGAGCACTTCCACGGAAACCCCGGGGCCGATCCTGCCTTCGGACTACGGCCCATGGCTCCGGCTCCCCTGGCCGCAGGATCCCGGTGCCGCGGCCATCAGGGGTGACTGGCGCATGGAGAACGGGATGCTGTTATCAGATGAAAGCATCGCGCTGCTGCCGGTAACGGCGGTGTTGCCGGAGTCATGGCGGCTGCGCCTGGTGTTCACGCGACTGACCGGCACGTATTCCATCGCCGTGCTCTTCTCCAACAGAAATGGCACGGCCTCGGCGACACTGGCTGGGCGCGGGCGCAATGTGGGTGGCCTGCAGACGGTGGGCGGCCTCACGCTGGATGAGAGCGGGGGCTTCGAGTTCAACCTGGAGAATGGCCGGCGCTACGAATGGATCATCGAACTGCGCGCGGGCCGCTTTCGCATGTGGGTGGATGGCGAGATGAAGTATGAGCGTCTCATTTCCGGCATGTTGCTCACCGTGCCGGTGACGTGGAATTGGAAGCCGCCGGATCCGCCTCCTGACCTGGTCCTCGGCTCATGGAATAGCTCCACGCGCTTTGAGTCGCTGGAATGGCAGCCGCTGAAATAGCGGGACGCCCGCACGTGCTCAGTCCTCGCGCCTCGCTAATGGCTGCGACCCCTTGCGGGGTCAGGGCGGTGGACTTCCGTATAAGGCCTTGGGTTTCAGCCTCCACGGCTCCCCTTCGTGACCGCTGGGCGGAGTAGCCAAACCGGCAGCACACCTGTCCCCGCCTCCCCGGGACGTCCCGGGTCGGTCGGGACACCTGTCCCCGCCTCCGCGGGACGTCAGAACATTAAGGGAACACTTGTCCCCACCTCCCCGGGACGTCCGAACATTAAGGGAACACCTGT
>JANOZA010000165.1:0-7057 GCA_031429155.1 Verrucomicrobiota bacterium
TTGCCGGTGCCGAGGCTGGCGGTGGCGATGTCTTCGAGCTTGATGCGGTGGCCGAGTTTTTTTTCGATGTCCTGGAGTAGGTCGAAGCTCTTCATGCGGTCCGCGACGTCCCACATGCTGTAGCCCTGGAGGACTTTGTAGTCGAAGTCCACGTGGTTGAAGCCGATGACGAGGTCGGCGCGGGACATGGCTTCGATGAGGTCGTCCACTTCGGACTCGCGGAAGATTTCGTATTTGCCGGCGGAGGTGCTGTAGATGACGCCGACGGACATGCCCATCTTGTCTTTGTTATCCCAGCCGCCGACGTCGTTGGCGGAGCGTTGGGTTTCGAGGTCGAAATAGACGAAGTTTTGGGGCATACGGGGCGGGTTGTAGATGGAGGGGGCGGGAGGTGCCAAGCGGGGAATGCGGGTTGAATAGTGTGGAATCGGATGCCTGTTCGGGGCCGTGCGCTTTCTCTTTTTTACGGTTCTGCTATTTCTCGCTGCTCTGCCTGCCGCAGCGCAGAAGGAGATTCCGTTGCCGGGGGGTGATCCGCTGCCACTGCCTGAACTGGAGCCGGAGCCGAAGCCGGTGCCGGGTCTGCCGCGGGTGCAGATGGCGCCCACGGCGCCGGCTTTCCCCCGGCAGGTGACTCCGGCGCCGCGGGTGAGGATGACGCCCGGGGCGGGGCCGGAGGAGTCGTCCGTAATCGGCGGGCAGTTTCACGTTTTTGGGAAGGTGAAGGAGCAGCGGGATGTGCTGCTGGAGGAGGCGGAGGTGACGCGGCGCATGGTCTGGGCGGCGCTGGGCATGGAGCCGGTGTTCACATTTCCCATCGTGCTGCAAATCCGTGAGGCCGGGGCGCTGCGCGCGGGGCAGCAGGCGGTGTGGTCGGCGGTGTCGCAGACGGATGATGGTTTTCGTTTTGACGTCAATCTGGTGCCGCTGCGCAACGCGGTGGACGGGCCGCTGCTGCGTCAGGAGCTGGCGCGCGTCATTCTAGCCGAAATGCTGCTGCGTCCCTGGGCGGCGACGGACATGAGCGGAAAGGATATGCCGCCGCCGGACTGGTTGCTGCACGGGGTGCTGGAGTTGCTGGACTATCAGGCGCTGGGCCGGCCGAGTGAGGCTTTTTCCACGGTGTTTAAGCTGGGGCGGGTGCTGAGCATCGAGGATATATTCGAGGCTGATCCGCGGGGCATGGATAGTGTGTCGCGGATGATTTACCGCTCGTCCTGCTGCGGGTTGTTGCTGATGCTGAAGGAGCGAAAGAGCGGGGAGCAGAACTTGAAGGAGTTGTTCAAGATCCTGGCGGTCTCGGGCGGGGATGACGCCACGGCTATAGCGCGCACTTGCCCGGACTTGAACCTCAGCGGCAACAGTCTCGGCAAATGGTGGAGTCTCCAACTGGCAACGATGGCGCAGCCGGGCATGGATGAACTACTGAGCCCGCGGGAGACGGAGGAGTTGCTGGCAAAGGCTCTGGTGTTGGAGTTGCCGGCGGAAAAGGTGGCCGCTGCGAAACCGAAGAAGGGACTGGCGAAGATTTTCGGGAAGAAGGATAAAGGAGAGGAGAAGACGGTGACGACAGCGGCTCAGACCTGCCCGCTGGAGGAATACAGCCGCGTCCTGGTGCGCAGGGACCGGGCTGCGATCCTGGAAAGAGTGAATCTGGCGCTGACCGGGATGGCAATGCGGGCGCATCCGCTCTACCGGCCTGTCATTAGCGACTATCAGTCGGTCATCAAAGCGCTCACGGCAGGCAAAAAGGAAAAGGAGGCCGCGGCGACTATCGCTTCGCTCGCCGCCGTGCGCCGGAAGTTGATGCGCGATCTGCAAAAGATCGAAGACTATCTGGACTGGTCGGAGGCGACGCAGCCCGATGGTCTGACCGGGGCATTCGATGGCTATCTGCGCACGGCTGAGGAACTGAGCCGGCCCGCGCCGCCGCGCCGCGATCCGCTTTCCCGCTATATGAATCTCATGGAGAGCGAGTATCAGCCCGAGGAATGATGCCGCGTGGACTTGCCTGACTTCTCTGCCTCTCAGTGGCTGCTGGCCGTTCTCGCGGGGTTGTGTGCAGGGTTTTCCAAAGCCGGGCTGGCAGGCATCGGGATGCTGTCGGTGATGTTGATGGCGCAACTGATTGATGGCAAAGCCAGCAGCGGTGCGGTGCTGCCGCTGCTCATTTTTGCCGACATGATGGCCGCGGGGATCTTCCGTCAGGAGATACTCTGGTCGCACATCCGGCGTCTGGCGCTGCCGGTGTTCGCGGGAATTCTCGCCGGGTTCTTCATCCTTCGCGAGCTGCCTGACGCGGCATTCAAGCCTGTCGTGGGCTGGATGGTGCTGGGCATGCTCGCGCTCCAGGTCGTGCGTCAGTTTCGCCCGGCCCTGACAGAGGGGCTGCCGCACTCGGCGGTGTTTGTCTGGGCCGTGGGGCTGCTCACCGGTGTCTCGACGATGATTGCCAACGCAGCCGGGCCCATCGCCACGATTTACCTGCTGCTCGTGGGGCTGCCCAAGAAGGAGTTTATCGCCACGATGGCCTGGCTGTTCCTCTTCGTGAATCTCTCGAAAGTGCCATTCAGTCTCGCGCTGGGCCTGATCAATGGACAGTCGCTGATTCTGAACGCTGCGCTGGTGCCTGCGGTCATCGTGGGGTTGTTCGCCGGGCGGTGGTTTATTGAGCGGCTCCCGCAGCGTCCCTTTATGTGGCTCGTGATGACATTCGCCACTCTGTCCGCGGTGAAGCTGATCTGGTGGTCGTGAGACTGCAAACCAGGTCAATGAGCGGTCAGCACTTCGCTGGTGCTGTCATCCATGGAGCGGAGCACCGCATTTTCGAAACGCGCGTCGCCCGGCGGATGGACGCTCGTCCCAATAAGGGCGCTGAGTCCTTCCTGCGCATCCAAATACAGCGCCGGGTGCAGGATGACGTCGTCGCCCACAATGATCCTCGGCAGCAGAACCCGTCCGATCGTTTCCACTTCCACCCGAACGTGCAGCGGTCCTTCGGACTCTCCGGGGGGACTCTCCAGATACCCAAGGACGCCCTGGTCATTGACGAGATCCGTCACGAGGCCGGTCTGGAGGTCTATGGCCACGCCGATGCCCGGGCTCCGCGAGACGATGCTCACGGCGTCGGTTTCCATCAGACCGATGAACACTTTCTGGCAGCGCTCTCCGTGGTGAAGGTCGCCTTCGAAAACCAGCGTGGTTCGGTGATCGGGTAGCGCCGTTGTGTCCACCCGGCGGACGGCATAGAGGTTGTTTTCGGCGCTGTAGATCATGGCTTTTGAGGGGGTGGTTCGCTTGGCATTCCAGCGGTCCATTAGAAACTGTCGAGTATAGATGAGCGGCAGCATGAGCAGGGTGTTGTGCAATTTTGAAATTCTAGGCGCGGCCGAATTATTGTAAATATAGTTTTACACAAAAACTCGACTTGTCCATTATAATTTGAAAATTGGCACCCCTAAATAGTCTGTGTTTAATAATTTCCGTATTGACCGAATCCGCCAGACTGTGCCGGCCTCAAGAATGGCCAAGCCATTTCAAGGTAAATGCATCCGCTTCAGCTTCCCGAGGCGTCTGCTCAGAAACTCGCCTTTCCATGCCCCTTAGGGAAACGCTGAATTATACCAGGTGAAGTTAAAAACCGGACGGGCCGTTGGCCCTGTCCGAAATGGGCCGGTTTTCAACTGCCTCTGGAATTATTCGCTCACAACCGTGGCTCAGGCATCCTGTCCGAAGCGGAACTAGGGCAGGATGCCCGAGCCACGGCATTGTTCCGCGTCTCCTCAGGTAGGCGAAACGGGCGCTTTTTAGCCAGCCGACTGACGGGCCTCGCTACTGGATGGTAACTTCCGCTTTATCGAGCTTCTCCTTCTCTGTCTGCACGTCGGCGAGGAGCTTATTGAGTTCGATGACCGCTCGATTCCTCATGATGGCGTGCTGCGGATCGTTCTTGATGTCGAGGAAGTTGGTCACGGACCGGAGGTAGGCTTTCATGGCGATGAGGTATCGCTCGGCGGCCGGGTGAATTTTCGGCTGCAGGCGCAGCAGCACATTGCCTCCCTGCGTGGCGACTGTCTGGATTTCCTTCGCTGGGCCGTTCTTGCTGGTGACGTCTATGAAGGGCTTGATGGCTTTGAGGATCGCCTGACGAGAGGTGGCGAAAGTGATACGGCCCGGGACTTTGTTCGTGGCGGCTTGAAGGAGCAGTTTTGCGGAGAGGTGATTCGGCATGAGGTCCGTGATTTCCTTCAGGCGCTGCAGGAATTTCGGATTCTTGAGCAGCGTTGCCATGGGAGTGCCTGCGGCAGCGGCCTGGCGGACGCCGGCGAAGAGAGTGAACGCCTTCTCCACCTTTTCCGGACGGACTTTCGCCGAGATGGCGCGGGCGTCGTCGAGGGTGACGAGGGAAACGATCTGCTGTTTCGCAAGAACCTCCAACTCGCTCATCAGCGCGAGGTCGCGCACTTCGACTTCCGATACCATGGGCACGCCGATGACGGGCGGCGGTTCGCCTTCCAGCGTGCGCAGCCTGGTCGCGAGGCGCTGCACGGCGGTGATGCGGCCTTTTTCATCCACTCCGCCGAGAAGGGCTGCACCGGGGTCCAGGGCGCGGCCGGTGCCGATGGATTCCAGGAGAATCGCCGTGGCGGCGGCGGCGGCGTCGTGTTCGTGACTGCCATAGCCGCCCTCCGCGGCGACTTTCAGGGTGACGCCGTCAGGAAATTCCGGATTGGCGGCGATGAGAGAGGCCGTCGCCTTGCCCAGAGAAGCTGCGAGACTGACCGTAGCCTCCGAGAAATCCACCGATGGCTCCGCCTGGACGCCGCGCTGGGTGGCCGTGGCGTTGAGCGTGCTCAATCTGCCCGTGGCGAATGACTTGTCGGGCACGTCGAGCAAAATGGTGCGCAGCGAACCCATGCCGGCACCCGGGAGCGGGCGTTTGGAAGCGGGATCGGTGTCGGCGGCGGGCGGCGGCGCGGGTTTGGCGGGAGCCGCGCGCTGGTCTTCCTCAATCTTGTCGAAGATCAGAAAATCGTCCTCCTTCGGCCCGTCCTGAGCGGAAAGATGAAGACACGAAGCCAGGCTAACGGCGACGAAGAGAACGATGGGAGACCTTTTCATAAGCCGCAGACCATAAGAGTCCGCGGGTGGTATGCAATCAGCAGGTGCATCCGCAGGTGCGAGCGGGCTTACTGACTGATGCGCATGTCCTGAACGAGCAACTGCACGGACGTTTCGCCCCGCCAGGTATTCCGGTCCACGTAGAAGGCCACGTCCCAGGGCGGCGGCGGCAGACGATCGTGGGCGCCGTTGAACCAGATACCTGCTTTCGTCGTCCCTTCCTGATAGAAGTCGAACTTCCAGTGCCGCTCACGCATCAGGCGCGGCTCACTGACTGGCTGCACGCCGCGGGCCATGAACAGCGGTCGCGGATTCGCCTGACCGAAAGGCTGGAGGCGCTCGTAGGTGGTAAGGAAGTCCAGCGTCAGCTCCGAGAGCCGGGTTTCCGCGTCGAGGAAGAGTTTAGGCTCCAGCGTCCCGCTCGTGAGTTGCCTGCCGACGCTCTCCGCGAAGCGCTCGCGGAACGCCTCGATGTTCTCCTCACGCACCGTTAGGCCCGCCGCCATGTCGTGCCCGCCGCCGGCGAGGAGGAGATCGCGGCAGTCCTCTATGGCCGATATCAGCGAGACACCCTCCACGCTGCGTCCGCTGCCTTTGCCCGTGCCCTCGGCATCAATGGCGATGACAAAAATGGGCCGGTGAAACTTCCGCATGAGACGTGCGGCGACGATGCCAACCACGCCCGGATGCCAGTCGCGCGATGCCAGCACCAGCCCCGCTGGGTCGGTGTCAGCAGTCAGGCGCAGTGCCATATCCTGCGCTTCCTGCTGCATGGTGTGCTCCACGTCCTGACGCTCGCGGTTGTGACCATCCAGCACCTGAGCCAGCGCGAAGGCCTCCTGTTTCGTTTCTGCAAGAAGCAGATCGAGCGAAGTCTTCGCGGTGTCGAGTCGTCCCGCCGCATTGAGCCGCGGGCCGAGCCGGAATCCGAGGTCCATGCTGTCTATGGGCGACTTCACGCCGGCCACTTCGATGAGCGCGCGCAGACCCTCACGCCGGCTGTGCTCCATGATTTGCAGACCCTTCCTCACAAACATCCGGTTCTCGTCAATGAGCGGCACGATGTCCGCCACCGTTGCCAGCGCGACGAGGTCGAGGTGATCCCGCAGTTCAAATCCTTCCACCCTTCGGCGCCGTCCCATGGCATGTCCCAGCTTGAACACCACACCCGCGCTGCACAGATAGTGAAACTTGTCTCCCAGCTTCGGATTCACGACAGGGCAGGGGGGCAGGCGCGCCGGGTCCGGTTCATGGTGATCGAGCACCACCATCTCGATTCCCTGACTTAGCAGCCATTCGCTCTCCACACGTGACGAAGTCCCGCAGTCCACGGCCACGAGCAAGTCCACCGGCCCCTCGCTCAGGCATCGTTCCAGCCCATCGCGCGAAACCCCGTAGCCTTCCTCCATGCGCAGCGGCAAAAAGCACCGCGCCTCCACGCCGTAGGATTTCAAAATGGTATGCAGCAGCGTGAGCGACGACACGCCGTCCACGTCGTAGTCGCCGTAGAGCACCACCTGCTTTTTATTATCCACCGCCTGAAACATCCGCTCCACCGCCGCTTCCATGTTCGGCAGGAGAAAAGGATCACTCAACTCCCGCAGCTTGGGATTCAGAAACCGCTCTACGCCCTCCGCGCTGCCGGGATCCCGCTGCGCCAGCAAACGCTGCACCAGCGGCGAGAGCGCGGGCCCGGTGTACGCTTCCACGTGCCGCATCGCCTCGTCGGCGACCGGCCGCAGGATCCATCGGGGAGCAGGCAAAGTCAGCATGTGAACCTTTGCCCATACACTCTATTGGCGGGCCGCAAATGTGAATTCCGGTGTTTGCCCCGTGTGTGGGGAGAAGGGAAGGTGATCAGTAATCCGTAATCAGTAATCAGTAATCAGCATTCAGAACAGGCACTGATTACGGATTACTGATCCTCGATCACTCC
>JANOZA010000166.1:0-9070 GCA_031429155.1 Verrucomicrobiota bacterium
GCTCCGGGAGCTTCGCCGCGCAGACTCCGATCCGTTCGATCCAGCCAGGGTTTAGGTCGGGATTGGGCAGCATCGGCGCTGCCGATATGGATGGGGACGGCGATATGGACCTGGTGCCGGGGCCAGGGCTGGTGCTGCGCAACGAAGCCTATCATATGCAGCCTCTGGCCAGTGTCGTCGCCTTCTCCGGGATCAATCCCAGCGGCACGGTGGACCTCACGGTGGGAGACGTGAACAACGACGGTAAAGACGACCTCATCGCCGCGGACGGCGGCGGGCAGCGCATCCGCTGGTATGCGGGGAATGGCGCGGGACTCGCTGCTTCGATCCCCATTTCCACGGGGGGACGCACGCCGCTGAGCGTGGCCGCCGGCGACTTCAATAAAGACGGCTGGACTGATCTCGCGTGGAGCACCCCGAACTCTCCCATCGCCACCCTGACGCTGGCGCTCAGCAGCAACGGCAGTGGCATCGGCTGGACCTTTACCACCCCCGCCGCGATGTTTGGCATGACCGACATCCAAGCCGCCGACATGGACCGCGACGGAGATGAGGATATCCTCGCCATTTCTCCCTCCGGCGGCTTCATCGAGTGGCATGTGAACAACCGCACCGCCCTCAACTGGACCACGGCGCAGGTGGACACCGGCCTCACCGGCTTGAGCGCCGCGGTGTGCGGGCAGTATGTGGCCGGGGGACGGCCGGAGGTCATCTCGCTGCTGTATGCGACTTCCGGCGCGGAAACGGGCACGGTGGAAAGCCACCGCCACAACGGTGCCGCGTGGGTGCAGACTTCCCTCGGCAGTGTCACTGGCAGCGTCGGCTCCCGCGCCGTCGCGCTGGGGGATGTGGACCCGGCTGCCTCTGCCCCCGGGCAGGAGGCCATTTTCTCGCTCCACAGCAGGGAAATCTTCTCCAAAAACGCCGGCAGTTCCCTCCGCGGCACCATCACCGGCTTCGTCCAGGCACAGGTAAAGCAGCTCGCCGCCGCCGACTGGAACCAGGATGGTTACACAGACGTGCTTGCGGCCACGGCTAACGGGGTGGTCGTTTATCCTCACAGTGACACGGGGCGTGCTTTCTATGTAGTCGGTTCATACACCCTGGCCCCCGGGCTGAACGTCCAGGACCTTGTGGTGATGGATTTGAATGGCGATCCGTTTCCCGATGCCGTGGCCGTGGACTCCACCGGCACCCTCCATCTCATCACCAATCGGACGGCCCAGGTGTTGGTGAACGTGACCCCCACTCCGCAGCGGGTGCTGTCCCCCGGCTCCACCAAACAGTTGATGGACGCCACTGTCACAAATCAGGACTGCGAAATCCACGCTCCGGCCTACTGCGCCCCCACCTCACTCGACGTGCGCTTCCTGCGCTCCAACGTCTCCGGCGGAGTGGACTCGCCCGGCACCCTGCTGACGCAGGCCGAGGTCAGCGCCCTCGTGCAATACCTCACGATCTGGAATCCCGACTCCGAAAGCACCAACGCCGTCCTCGTTCCCAGCGGTGCCGCTACGGCCAGCTATTCCTTCCCGATCATCCCGACGGTCGCTCACTCCACCCTCGCCGTCGTGAGCCGCGCCACGAAGAACTACCAAATTCAACTGAGGCTGAAATCCACTGCGGCCACGTCCGCCGTGCAGCGATTCTATGTGGAATACATGCCCTCCAGCCAGTGGGCCACCCAAGTGCAGAACGGCGATCTCAACCCCACGCCGGCCCGCGTCGCCGGGCACACTGACGTCAAGCGCACGCTCGTTGTGGTAGGCACGCCGACTCTGCTGGAGGAGTGGCGGACTGCCAATTTTGGCCAACCGGACCCGATCGGCCTCGCCGCCAACGACGCCGACCCTGACGGCGACCGCATCCCGAACCTCCTGGAATACGTCAGCGCGCAGAATCCCAACTCCGCCACCGGCATCGGCGCTGGCCCCGTCGTGGGTCTCAGCCGCGCCGCCGCCACCGGCGACATGGTCGCCGACCTCCGCCTGCTCACCACCTACGACAGCCGCGTGCGTCTCACCCTGCAATACTCGCTCAACCCCGCCGTCAGTTGGTCCCAGCTCAGCACCCGCACCGGCACCGGAGCATGGAGCTTCGCGCCCATCAGAACCGTCCCGCTCAGCGGCGGCAGCCGCACCCGGTTCGAGTTCGATGGCGGCAACCCCGCCATCTTCCCCAAAGCCTTCTACCGCCTCAAAGCCGAGGAACTGCCCTGAGCCACTGGGAGTGGCGCGCTTATAACCGCCATAAAAAGCCAGCGCCGCAGGCCACTACTCCCGTGCGTCCCAGCGAAGTGCGCTGCGCGCTCGCCTTCAAATGGCGGCGATGCGCGCGCCGACTTCCTGCAAATAGTGAACCTGAGCAATCCGCCCGGCGCGTTTGGCACCCTGCGCTGGACCAGCAAAGACGACCGCTCCTGCCGCGTGGAGAGCAGCACCTGCCGGGTGCGGGCCGGCGCGGGTGCTCACCAGTCGAGATGAAGTGCTCTGAGGCCGGCGCGGAGGCGCGGGAGGTGCCAGAGGGTGACGGTGCCGGAGGCGGTGGCGGCGGCGAGCAGGCGGCTGTTGGGGCTGAAGGCGAGGAACTGAATGAGGCGCGGATCGGGCGGAGTGAGGATGGCGGCGATGTGGCCGGTGTCCGGCCGCACGAGGAGGATGGTGCCGTCGGAGGCGGCGATGGCGGCGAGGGTACCGTCCGGAGCGGCGGTGCAGATGCCGGCGGTGACTCCGGGCAGCGGGGTGTGCCAGAGCAGCGTGCCGGTGTGCGGGTGATAACTTTCGAGGGATTGCCCGCGCGAGTCGCCGCCGATGAGCACAGGCGGCGTGCCGGCAAAGCACGGGCTGCCGTCGAGCGGAAGATGGCAGAGGCGCGCGCCGGTGCGCACATTCCACACGCGGCAGCCGTCGCCGCGCACGGCGAGCAGTGTACCATCGTGGCTGAGAGCGAAGCCGCGGTTCGAGGCGTTGAGGGTGCCGGGCACGGCCTCGAATGCGCCGTCGCCGCGCCGCACTTCGATGCCTTGTGCCGTCATTAGCGCAAACGTGGTGCCGTCCGCGCTGGTGATCAGCGGATGCCTTCCGGCGTGGAGCACCTGCGGGCTTTCGCCGGACGGGGACATCGCGACGAGACCGAGTGCGGTGGTGGCGATCATGCGGTCTGCGGATGGAATGGCGACACTCTCTGCAGCGACCGGGAGCCGGCGGGACCATGCGCCGCGTTCTGTTTCGTAAAAACGAATGGCATCCGCGCCGCAGATGGCCAGCTCCCGGCTGTCGGCAGTGAAGGCGATGCCGCCCCACTGAAATGCGATGCGCGCCGGCGGCGGCAGGCTGAGGATGCGGCACACGGCGCGGCCCGCAGTCTCGGCGAGAATGAGTTCGCCGCTGCCGCCCTCGCGCCACGCGGCGCGGGTGCCCTCCGGCTGCCACACAAAGGCGAGGCCGCTGCGGGGATGACGCGAGAGCCGCGCGGCTTCACCCATGCCGCTGAGGGCGAGGCTGCCGTCCCATGAGCCGGTGAGCAGGACATCGCTGTCAGGGTGAAAGCTGCCCTGGTTGCAGGTGCCGTCGTGCAGGCTCAGGGCCACCGGCGCGGAACCGGGTTCGGCGAGGCAGTAGCGGTGCGTGCCGCCGGTCGGCCCGCAGACGAGCAACCACGCACTGTCCGGCGAGAGCACGCAATTGAACGCGGCGACGGTCGTCTCGATTTCCTGCACGACACGCCGCAGCGGCACATCCACGATGGCCACGCGGCGTCCGTTCCGGGCAGAGAGTGCGAAGCGGTCGCCCCCGCCGTTGCTGCTGAGCGTGTCGGCGGCAAAGGACAACGCGATGAGTTCCGGTTTCGTGCCCTCCAGCGGGTAAATGAGCAGGCCCTCTGATTGCAGGAGCAACAGCGCCGCACCATCGCGCGTGAACTCGCAGCGTTCCCAGGTTTTGCTCCCGATTTCTTTCGGGACGCGGCAGACCACCGCTCGGCTCTCCGTGTCCCACACCAGATAACTCTTATCCTTCATCATGGCCGCGAGCCGCCGGCCATCCGGGCTGAATGGTCCGGTGATGTGGCTGCCGGTGCTGCCGGGCAGTTCCCCCTCCAGCCGGTCTTCCGCCGCGGTGCCGCCCAGGGCGTAAAGTTGCAGCGCGCCTGCTTTGTCAGGCACGGCGAGACGGCGCATGGCGGCATCCACGCACGATCCCGCGGGCCTGGTGCCGGCGGGCCGGGCATCCGGCAGGGCGAGCGCGGTGATGGCGGCATTGCGCAGTGCGGCATCGTCCGGATGGTCCGCGGCGACGGCGGCGATGGCATCCAGCGCGCGAAAACGCCGGCCCATGCGCGGCGAGAGGCACTCGGCTTTGGCCAGCGCCAGCGCCTGCGAGAAGACCGCGCCGCGCGTGCGCTCCTCCGACTGCTCGGCGCGCTCGCGCAGCGTCTGTTCCTTCTCCGCGCGCTCGGATTCCGCGCGGGCCTGTCGTTTGGAAAACCACGCTGCCGTCAGCGCGATGGCGGTGATGCCCACACCCGCGATGATGGCCACCCGCAACGCCCGCAGCCGGCCCTCGATGAGCCGCAGGCCCTTGATGGAGCGGCCCGACTGGAGCAGCGCGAGATCGCCCGCGATCTGACCGGCGGTGGCGTAGCGTTTGTCAGGCTGCGGCTCACACGCGCGCAGGGCGATGGCATTCACCTCCAGCGCCGCCTGCGTGGCTGGCCCGCCGCCGCGGAGCTCCACCGGCAGCGAGGGATAGTTCATCCGGTCCTGGCCGGTGAATGATTCGTAGAGCACCTTGCCCAGCGAAAAAATGTCCGCCGCGCCGGTGCCTGGACCTTCCGGCGGGATGTAGCCCTCCGTGCCCACATAGCTGCGGCTCTCGCTCATCTCCGCGACGAGTCCAATGTCCGCCAGCTTGGCCACGCCGCCCACAAAAATGATGTTCGACGGTTTCACGTCGCGGTGGATCAGCCCGTGGCGGTGCAGGTGATCCAGCGCGCCGGCCAGTCCGATGAAGTGGCGCACGCATTCCTCCGGCGCCAGACGGCCCGCGAGGTCTATGGCCTTGCGCAGCGTGAGCGGGCGGTAGTCAGCGCCGTCCGCCGCGGCATCGTCCGCCAGTTCCATGATGTAGTAGAAGTATCCCGCGGCATCATTGCGCCCGAGTTGCAGCACATCCACCAGCCCGTCGTGACTGCGCGAGACCGGCTCGTATTTCTGCAAGCCAGTGAACTCGCGCTCGAAGGGCCGCGCAGAGTCGAATCGCTCGCGGTGGATGACCTTCACCGCGCGCCGCGTGCCCACGGCATTCCGCGCCAGCCACACCTCCCCATAGCTGCCCTCGCCGATGACGTGGAGCATCTCGTGGTCGGGAATGATTGGCGGAGGGGCCTTCATCAAGCCCCCGCCACCTCCAGTTTTTTCACTTCGGCTTTGAGCATCTTCTTCACGCGGTGGTTCGCCACATGCACGGCGATGATGCTCACGCCCAGGCTGCGCGTCACTTCGCCGATGGGCAGGTTAGACAGCGCATAGAGTTCAAAGATCTGAAACTGCGCCGGGCTGACTTTGGTTTTCACGCGCTCAATCGCTGACTCCAGCAGACGCTGCTTCCATTCATTCTCCCACACGTCCTCGACACACTGGCCGTCATCGTCCTGCATCGCGGCCATCTCCGCCTGCACTGCGGGATGGTCGGCGGAAACATTGTGCGCGCAGCCCGCCCGGTAGCGTTTGCGCAGCGCGTCCGCCACGCGGCGGCGGGTGATGAGTTTCAGCCAGCCCTTGAAGCTCCCTTTGCTCTTATCGTAGCGGAAGTTCTTCATCTCCTTCGCCACGGAGGCCAGCGTGTCCTGCACCACGTCCTGCGCCTCTGACTCATCCAGCCCGGCCTTGCGCGCGACGCCATAGATGAGCCGCCAGTAAGTATTGAAGAACTCGCGCCATGAGTCCTGGTTGTCCCAGTCCTTGAGGCGGCTGAGCAGCGAACGCCGCGTCGGCAGCAGCGAGGGTGGATCGGTGGTGGTCATGGAAGCATGTTCGGCGGGGCGGCGCGGGACTTACAGAAGAAATGTGGCGGAGTGAGCGCCCCGGCGCCCCGCCCTGAACCTTGCCACACCCGGATGAATCGGTTCCTGGGGCCGCACCCGGGAGGCCGTTGTTGCGTAGTGCCCTCGCAACGCCATCCGGCTACGGCCCTGACTGCACGCGGTAGAAGAGGGTGAGCGGCGGTTCCGGGATGATGTAGCTGAGGGTGCCGCCGGTGCCGCCGAGGGTGGACTGGGCTGTATCCTTCCAACTGCCGGCGGTCATATTGTCCGAGTACCAGAGGCTGTAGTTGCGGCCCGGGGCTGAGGGGAAGGAAATGTGGAGGCTGCCTCCGCTGCGGGTGATGCTGGTGATGCGAAACGTTTCCGAGCTGGCGGGCGAGGTGTAGCTGGAGGTATCCGTCGGGAAGCTGGCGGTCTGGCCGAGGGCGCTGAGGCCGCCCCAGACGAGCATTTCGCGTCCGGTCCAGACGGCGGTGTGGCCGGTGCGCGCGCGGGGCGCGCCGGCGGTGGTCATGGGCAGCCATGCGTGCCCGGGGCTGTAGCGGGCGCCGTCATTACGATAGCCGCCCGTCGGCCCGCCGGTGGCTCCGCCCCAGACGATCATCTCGCTGCCGGTCCAGACGACGGTGGGATTTTGCCGCCCTACCGGGGCATTGGGGGAGGGCAAATAGGCGGTGCCGGCGGTCAGGTTGAAAACTGCGCCGTCCTGGAGCAGGGGGCCGTTGGTGCCGCCCCAGACGATCATCTCGCGTCCGGTCCAGACGGCGCTGTGGTCGGTGCGTCCGGCCAGACCGATGCCAAAGTAGGACCATTCATCACCGCTCGGACGATACCGTGCGCCGTCGTTCAGGAGGCTGCTGCTGCTGCCGCCCCAGATCCACATTTCCGTGCCGGTCCACACGGCGCTGTGCCCGGTGCGCCCTTCCGGCGGGAAGTTCATGCTCACGGCGTTCCAGGTGTTGGTGGCCGGATGGTAGCGTCCGCCGCTGGCGAGAAAGCTGCCGGCCCCGCCCGTGCTGCCGCCCCAGACGATCATCTCGCTGCCGGACCACACGGCGGTATGCCCAAAACGCGCCACGGGCGCAGTGGCCGTGGGCAGCGGCGTCCAGGTATTGTCCGCCGGGCGGTAGCGCGCACCGTCCTTGAGCACGACCCCAGCGGCGCTGTAGCCGCCCCAGATAATCATTTCGCCGCCCGTCCATACAGCGGTGTGACCAGTGCGCGCGGACGGAGCGTTGGCTTCCGGCAGTGCGGTCCAGGTATTCGTCGCGGCATGATAGCGCCCGCCGCTGTTGAAGTAAGTGCTGGTCAGGAGATTCCAGCCGCCCCACACGATCATCTCGCTGCCAGTCCACACGGCAGTGTGCCCGAAGCGTCCGGCAGGCTCGCCGGCGACGGTCGCGGACCACGCATTCGCCGCCAGACTATAACGCCCGCCGTCGTTGCGATCGCCGGTGGTGCCGAGGCCGCCCCAGACGATCATCTCACTGCCCGTCCAGACGGCGGTGTGCAGGCTGCGCGCGTCCGGCACTCCGGCGGCGCTCAGGGCGCTCCAGCTATTCGTGGCCGGGGTGTAGCGCTTGCCGGAGTTGAGCCCCGTCCCATCGCCGCCGCCCCACACGATCATCTCCGTGCCCGTCCACACGGCGGAATGCTGGAACCGTTCCGCAGGCGCGCCGCTCGTCGTGACCGCGCTCCAGGTATTGGAGGCAGGATTGTAGCGCCCGCCGTCGTTGAACGTTCCGATCAATCCGTTAGTGCCGCCCCAGACGATCATTTCGCTGCCCGTCCACACCGCGCTGTGCAGCCAGCGCGCGACGGGTGCGCCGGTGAGACCCGTGGCCGACCAGGTGTTGTTCGCCGGATTGTAACGCGCTCCGTTGTTCAGATAGCCGTCAAAATTCAGCCCGCCCCAGACGATCATCTGCGCGCCCGTCCACACGGCGGTGTGGTTGTAGCGGGCCTCGGGAGCATTGCTGAGGCTCACTGCCGACCACGAGTCCGTCACGGGATTGTAGCGTCCGCCATTGTTGTATTCAGCGCTGCCGCTGCCGCCCCAGACGATCATCTCCGTGCCGGTCCACAGCGCGGTGTGGTTGGAGCGGGCGGCGGGCGCAGCGGCGGAGTTCAGCGCGGCCCAACTGTTCGTCGCCGGATTGTAGCGTGCGCCATCATTGAAGAGCGTGTTCCCGCTGTTCCCGCCCCACACGATCATCTCCGTGCCGGTCCACACCGCAGTGTGCCCCGAGCGCGCTGCCGGAGCGCCGGCGGGATTGATCGCCGTCCAACCGTTCGCTGCCGGGTTATAGCGCGCGCCGTCATTGAGATCACTGGTGCCGTTGTAGCCGCCCCACACGATTATCTCGCTGCCCGTCCATACTGCGCTGTGAAAGTGGCGCGCCGCTGCCGCACTCCCGCCCGCCCGGATTTGCCAGGCATCCGTCGCGTACACGGACTGAGTCAGCACCAGGAAGAGAAAAGAGAGGAGGCGGATGGAGGAGGTCATGCACCTGTTCGCCGGCATTCCGGGAGACTTACCGGAAATCTGAACATAACTCTACTTTGTCACCTGACAGTTACCTGGGCTGCGGCGCGTCAGAGGAGTTGGAGTCCCGCCTTTAGGCGGAATCACCAACCGGGGTTACGCCTGACATGGCGGTGCTTGGCATGATGATTCCGCCTAAAGGCGGGACTCCAACGCTCACATGACAAAGTAGAGATGATCGTTTTCGCCGTTCCGCCTTCATTGTCCGGCGGCGTTCGCTTTGGCAAAAGCCTCCGCGCATTTCACAGAGACGAATTCATACGTCACGCGGCCCTCCAGCGGCGTGATGGTGAAGGAGGGCGGGTGCATCATTTCATACACCACCGGCACGGCGAGCACGGCGAGCACGGCGAGGAGCGCTGCGATGCCGAGGGCGGCTCCGGCTCCGAAGGACATCCCCATGCCGTCCGTCCACAGGATGACGGCGAGGCACACCACGGCTCCGAGGATGCCGCTGGCATAGAGCGCCACGGCTTTCCAGAA
>JANOZA010000167.1:0-2714 GCA_031429155.1 Verrucomicrobiota bacterium
GTTGGGGGGCTGTCCCTCGCTTTTTTTGGTCGGGGGGGTTGGGACGACCCCTCTACGCTACATTATGTGATTCTCTCCATCAGCCAATCCTTGAGTTCGCCGATTTTCACGCGGTGCTGCGCGTTGCTGTCGCGTTCGCGCACCGTGACGGTGTCCTGCAACTCCGGGCCTTTTTCGCCAAGCGTCTCGAAATCAATGGTCACTCCGAATGGCGTGCCCGCTTCATCCTGACGCGCATAACGCCGGCCGATGGCGGCGGTTTCGTCGTAGAAGCAATTCATGTGCGTCTTGAGAATAGCGTAAACCTCGCGCGCTTTAGCCACTAGTTCCGGCTTGTTCTTGAGCAGCGGAAAGACGCCGCACTTCACCGGCGCGATGCGTGGATGGAAGCGCAGCACCGTTATCGTCTCGGATTTCGTCGGGTCTTTCGCGTCGGCCTTCTCAAACTGATGGAACGCCTTCGCGATGATCGCCAGCGCCATGCGGTCGAGGCCTGCGGACGGCTCGATAACATGCGGCACGTAGTTGCCGCGGAACAGCCGCTCAAACCACGCACGCACATCCGCCTCCGGCATCGGCTCGCCTTTTGTCTTCGCCTGCTCGGCGGCGAGGCGCTTCTGAATGATCGCCTCTTTCTGCTCCGGCGTTAGTTTGACGGCGGCGTTCTTGAGGTCCTCGTCGAAGACCTCCAGCGACTTCGTGCTGTGCTTCTGGTGCTGCGAGAGATCGAATTCTCCGCGCGCGGCGATGCCTTCCAGCTCCTCCGTGCCGAACGGAAACTGGCACAGAATGTCCACACAGGCGCGGGCGTAGTGCGCGAGGTCGGCGGGCGTCTGCCAGTAATACTCGATCACATCCCCGAGGCCGATGCTCTGGTAGAATTTCGTGCGCTGCTCCACCCAGTAACGGTGCCACATTTCCCAGCCCCAGTTCGGCTGCGGATCGGTGAGGTCCGCGCCCTCTGCCCACGGAGCGACTTCACCGCAGATGATCTCCACGGCTTCATCCGGACGAATGAAGAACTCCAGTTCCATCTGCTCAAACTCCCGGCTGCGGAAGGTGTAGTTCTTCGGCGTCACCTCATTGCGGAATGCCTTGCCGATCTGGCAAATGCCGAACGGCACCTTCACGCGGGATGAGTCATAGACGTTCTTGAACTGCGCGAAAATCGCCTGCGCGGTTTCCGGCCGCAGGTAGGTCACATCGTCCTCCGTCGCCGTGGGGCCGAGGAAGGTTTTCAGCATCAGATTGAACGGACGCGCCGGGCCGAGAGCGCCGCCGGTTTCAGGGTGAAAGTCCACACTGGCCGTCACCTCGTCGCCCTTCGTTTCGTCGAGGAGAACGATCTCCTCGGGCTTGCCCGCAGCATCGCCGGCATTCGAGGCGATGAGCAGCCGCACGCGTTTCCGAAAGCTCTCGATGTGCTCACCCTTCTTCATCAGCACGCTCAGCGCGCGATTCAGCCGCCAGCCACCGGGCGACTCTGCGGCGGAATAGTTCATCACCACGCCGGCCTGCGGTTCCACGTGATCCGCCCTCACCCGCTTATTCGTCAGCGAGCACTCGCGCATGAGGTCAGCGAACGTTTCCACATGCCCCGATGCCTTCCAGATAGCCGGATTCATGAGGATGCTGGCATCCAGGCCCACGACGTCCTCGCGGTCGCGCGTCATCGCCTTCCACCATGCCTCGCGGAGGTTGCGTTTCAGTTCCGCGCCGAGCGGACCGTAGTCCCACACGCCGGCGCAGCCCCCGTAGATTTCCGAGGACGGGTAGATGAAGCCGCGCCTTTTGCAGAGGCTGACGATCTTCTCCATGAGCGGGGTTTCCTTGATGGGCTGGGACATAGTGGTGACGGGGTAAAATGGGGGCGCACCATGATGGACCCGTCAGGCGTGGCAACGCGAAATGCACCCCAGGCCCTCTGGCGGGAGTCCGGTCGTCCAGCCCTACCAGGTGAAGGCCGGGATGTTCTTCCCTGCGAGATGTTCCTTTGCCGAAAAGCTGAACGAGAACCACGCCGTGTTGCCGGCGGGGCTGGTGAGCTGCATCGGCTGGGTGGAGATTTCCGCCGTTTCATTGCCCGAGCCGTAGAAATCCACCCGCTGGCCCATGATGGTCATTTGGCCGTCGGTGGCGAGTTTGCCGTCGAAGTCGCGGATGACGGGGAAGCGAGGATTCTTGCCTTCATAGACGATAGTGACATGGCCGTGGGCCTTACCGGGCTTCACATAGCTCATGGCCTGACCTCCGGTGACCTCCATGGAAGGTCCATGCGCCGCGCCCCAACTGGATTCCAGCGACGGGCAGCGCGGCCAGGCAGGGGGCAGGGAATCCTCTGAAGCCTGCTGCGCCGCAGGCTCAACGGAAGGAGTGGTGCAGCCGGCGAGGCTGAATACGGAAAACAGGGCAAGGAGGAAGTGTTTCATAGTGGGGGGTGGGTAGGGGAATCGCTGCCGCTGCTGCCAGAATGGAGCGCTGATGCAAGAGTGAACTGGTCTTCGTATGGCCGCGCACGGGCCAAGGGGCCCAAGGAGGCCAGGGCCAAGATGCCCAGGGCCAAGATGCCTAGTCCTCTTGCGAAACCCTGGCAATGTCAAAGCGAGCCAGGTGGTGTTTTATAACTGATCCTCGTCGCGTCAGCGACACCAGACGGTAGCCGTGGGCTTCAGCCCTGAGCCTTATACGGAAGTCGGAGACCCCATCAAGGGGTC
>JANOZA010000168.1:0-12505 GCA_031429155.1 Verrucomicrobiota bacterium
CCCTCGCGTTGCAATTGGTGGTGGATGGCAGCGTGGTTCGCAAGGCAACCGGCCCGAACGATCGCCCCGGCGGCAGCGAGGCGCTTCAGCAGGATTCGTGGGATGTAACCGAGTTTGCGGGAAAGACCGCGACGATTCGCATCATTGATGAGGCGAAGGGCGGCTGGGGGCACCTCAATGTGGACCACATCGTGCAGACGGACGTGAAACCGAAGGGCCCGCCGGCATTGGTGAACAATGCCGAACGCCAGTTCACGGCTACCGCGCGCTACCTGAACATTCCGATCAAAAACGGCGGCCCGGGGCGCGTCCTGAGACTGCTGGTGGACGGAAAGGAAGTAGTGAGGAACGACGTCCACCTCGCGGACAGCACTCCTGACTGGTGGGCACCGATGGAGATCACCGTCTGGAAAGGCAAGGCGCTGACCCTGCGGGTGGATAAGCTGCCGGAGGATTCCACGGCACTCAGTTCCGTCGAGCAAAGCGACACCCTCAAGAACGCAGCAGACCTCTACCGTGAGCCGTTGCGCGGGCAGTTCCATTTTTCACCACGGCGCGGGTGGAACAACGACCCGAACGGCATGGTTTTCCACAATGGCGAGTATCATCTTTTCTTTCAGCACAACCCTTATGGCTGGGGCTGGGGGAATATGCACTGGGGCCATGCCGTGAGCAAAGACATGGTCCACTGGGAGGAACTCGGCGACAAACTGATGCCCGACGAGATGGGCCCGATGTTCAGCGGCAGTGCCGTGGTGGACTGGAACAACACCAGCGGTTTCGGCAAAGACGGCAAGCCGCCGCTGGTGCTCATCTACACCGCTGCGGGCAATCCCACCGTGCAGGGCATCGCCTACAGCACGGACGGCAGGACTTTTACGAAATACTCCGCCAATCCGGTGCTGAAGCAGATCACCGGCGGCAATCGGGATCCGAAAGTGATGTGGCACGAACCGACGAAGAAGTGGGTAATGGTGCTCTACGTGGGACTGGACAAGGTGCACACGATTCAATTCTTCACCTCGCCGAACCTCAAGGACTGGACCTTCACCAGCAAATCCGAAGGCTTCTTCGAGTGCCCGGACTTCTTCGAGCTGCCGGTGGATGGTGATGCCGCAAAGAAGAAGTGGGTGCTGACTGCGGCTAGCAGCGAATACCGCGTCGGCTCTTTCGACGGCGCTGTCTTCAGCCCCGAAACGCCGAAGCTGCCTGGTCATCGCGGCAAGGGATTCTATGCTCCGCAGACGTTCAGCGACATTCCTGCCAATGACGGACGCCGCATTCAGATCGGCTGGTTCCAGACGGAAACCCGAGGCATGCCGTTCAATCAGTCCATGACCATTCCTTTGGAGTTGCGCCTCACCGCCACCCCGGACGGCCCGCGCCTGACCTTTACCCCAGTGAAGGAACTGGAAGCCCTGCGTTCGCAATCCCACCACATCGGAGCCATGGCGCTCAAGCCCGGTGATGCCAATCCGCTCGCCGCCGTGAAGGCCGAACTGCTTGAACTGCGCGCGGAGTTCGAGCCCGGCGAAGCGAAGGAAGTTGTCTTCAACATCCGAGGCGCCACCATTGTCTATGATGCGCAGAAGCAGGAACTCGCGGTCAACGGTCACCGCGCGCCCGCTCCGCTGCGGGCCGGGAAGCAGAGACTCACAATTTACTGCGATCGCACCGGTCTCGAAGTTTTCGCCAGCGACGGACTTTGCTACGTCCCCATGCCATTCATCCCCAAAGTGGACGACCTTGCGCTGAGCGTGTCCGCCACGGGCGGTGCGGCAAAGTTTTCGTCGCTCGACGTTTATGAATTGCGCTCCGCATGGGGCACGAAGTAAGCAGTTCCTCGAACCTGCGCGATCCTTCACCCCATGGGGCAGAACAAAGCGTTCCTCAGTGAATGAGTTGGATAGTTCCGAACGGAACAAAAGTGTGCATTGCGGAAGCCAGCAGAATACAGATCGACTGAAAGCGCTTTACGTCCCCCGGCGTTCCTGTCCTTTCCGGCGGGCACGCTGGCCCATGCTTTCGGGGGCGGCTCCAACGGGCACATCCTTATCGCCAAAGCATCCATCTCTACACCACACCGATTCCTCCATGTCCTCCCAAACAACACAGCCTCATCGTATGACTAAACTCCGCTATCGCCTTCAACCCTTACTCCTGGCGGTAGCCGCCGCCTGTGTGGTGACGGCGGACTTTGCGCTCGCGGCAAAGAATCCCACTGACGTGACAGCTAAGGTTTCCAAGGCGGTGAAGGACGAGAGCCTTTCCATTCCCGCGACAAACGAGATGTTTGGTGACCTCGCACCTGGCGTTCCCAAGAAGTTGACTGTGGAATACGAGGCGGGCGGTCAGAAGTTCACCAAGGAAGCCGGCGAAGGTGGGAGAGTGGAAATCGCTGCGCCGGCCGGCAAGAAACTCGTCATTTTGAAAGCCGTCTATGGACCGGCAGACGGATCGTCGCCGGCGAATGCCGCTGCCATTACGGAAAACCCCGGCGAAGTGCTGGACACGCTCCCGGGCTTCAAGGTCGAGCATGTGTTCGAGGCCGACGGGGCGAAGAACGGCTCATGGATTTGCATGGCCAATGATCCGAAAGGCCGCCTGCTGCTTGGAGGGCAGGGGAATCAGCCGATTACCCGGGTGACGCTTCAGAATGGAAAGAGCGTGAAAGATGAGATCCTGCATATTCCCGTCACGGAAACCATGGGCATGCTGTTCGTGGACAACGTTCTTTATTTGAACGGCAGCGGCAGCAAGGGCTTCGGACTTTATCGCTGCAAGGACACGAAGGGGAATGACAGCTACGACGACGTGGAGTTTCTCCGCGAGTGGCAGGGTGGCTCGGGCGAGCACGGAGCCCACGGTCTCGTGTTGGGCGCGGACCGCATGCTGTATGCCGTCTGCGGGAACTTCACCGGGGTGCCAAAGGATCTCCTGCTCAGCTCGCCGCACCGCAACTACGGCGATGACCTGGCGCTCAAACGCATCGAAGACGGAAACGGTTTCGGCGCGGGCGCCAAGCCCCCGGGCGGATACGTCCTGCGCATGGACCTTGATGGGAAGAACGCCGAGCTGTATTCCTCCGGCCAGCGGAACAACTACGATATCGCGTTCAATGCGGACGGCGAATTGTTCGGTTTCGACAGCGATATGGAATGGGACTGGGGGAATCCGTGGTATCGTCCGGTGCGCGCTTTCCATGCCGTGCGCGGCGGCGACCATGGCTATCGGGAAGGCAGCGCCAAATGGCCCGAGTATTACGCCGACAGTCTTCCCGCGACGGTGAATATCGGCATCGGTTGTCCCACGGGCGTGGTCTTCGGCACCGGCGCGAAGTTTCCAGCCAAATATCAAAAGGCGTTCTACATCTGCGACTGGACGTATGGTCGCCTGATTGCCGTGCATCTGGCTCCCAAGGGAGCGACCTACACTGGATCGTGGGAGAACTTCGTGGCTCCCAAGTCCCTGAAGACCAAGTCCGGCAAGGTGCCGCTGAATCTCACGGACGCAGTCATTGGCGCAGACGGTGCGATGTATTTCACGGTCGGCGGTCGCGGCACTCACGCGAACCTTTTCCGTGTGACCTACACAGGCAGCGAAGCCGCAGCGCCACTGGCGGCATCGGCGCTGAAAGACCAGGACGGCAGCGCCGCGCGTGAACTGCGCCGCAAGCTGGAGGCCTTCAATGTGCAGCCGGATCCCGGGGCGGTGGCCTTTGCATGGCCGCACCTTGCGAGTCCGGACCGCTCCATTCGTTATGCTGCGCGTCTTGCCCTCGAGCGCAATCCGGTGGCGGAATGGCAGGCTAAAGCGCTGGAGGAAAAGCAGCCGGATGCGGCTTTCACCGCCCTGCTGGCACTCGCACGGCTCGGCACTTCGGACACTCAGCCCGCAATCCTCAAGGCCCTCACTGCCTTCCCCTTTGCGAAACTAAGCGAATCCCAAACGCTCGACAAACTGCGTGTGATCGAGGTCTCCATCGCTCGTCAGGGAGTTCCGGCGGGCGAGGTCGCCGGCATGTTGATCGCCGATGTGAACCCGCTGTATCCAGCGAAGTCGGAGTATGCGAACCGCGAACTGTGCCAGATCCTGCTTGCTCTGAATGCACCCAACGCGGTGGCCCGGACGGTAGCGCTTCTGCGTGCGGCACCGACTCAGGAGGAGCAGGTCACGTACGTGATGGCCCTTCGTAATATCAAAACCGGCTGGACCGATAACCTTCGCCGGGATTATCTGTCCTGGTGGAACGGCGCACGTTCCAATCAGCACCCGCTGCAAGTGAGCCAGTGGTTTACGGACGCCGGCATCAACTTCAACAACGGAGCGAGCTTCCAGGGATTCGTGAACCATGCGCTGGAGGAAGTGAAGGCCTCCATGACGCCCGCAGAACTCGCCGCCATGGGTGACCTCACGAAGGTGCAGTCGGCCCTCAAGGCTCCGACCGCAGCCCGGGCTCTGGTCAAAGAGTGGACGACCGCCGACCTCCAGCCGTTGCTGGACAAAGTGGGCAAGGGACGCGACTTCGCCCGCGGCAAGGCAGCGTTCGAAGCCGCTCAGTGCATCCTCTGTCACCGCTACGGCGATCAGGGCGGAGCCGCCGGCCCGGACCTCACCAATGTGGCCACTCGCTTCAAGCGGCAGGACCTCCTGGAGTCCATGACCGAACCCTCAAAAGTCGTGTCCGAGCAACACATGATGACGGTGTTCACCATGAAGGATGGCACCGTCGTCGCCGGCCGCATTAGTCAGGAGAACGAGGACAAGGCTGTGGTGATGACCAATCCCTTCGACACCTCGACCACCGTGACGCTCAGCAAGCCGGAGATCAAATCGCGCGAGTTGTCGAAAGCTTCGATCATGCCTCCGGGCCTGCTCAACACATTCAAGGAGGACGACATCGCGGACCTCCTCGCTTTCCTCGAATCCATGGGAGACTCGAAGCATCCGAATTTCAGCAAGTAGGGGACAGAGGCGTATTATCACTGCCCCAATCTGATTCCTGCATCAATCCTGGTGCGACAAAAGATTATCTTTACAAAGTCTGCCACGATCCTTTACTCATGTTATCCGGAAATCAGCCATGAACAATTCCTCTCCTCATTTATCTGTGTTGCGCGGCGTCCTCGCTTGTTTGGTCGCTGTGTTATTCTCTTCCTGCGTCACAACTGACGAACCCCAGAGCCTTGCCCGGGTGCAGCAATTGCAAAGCACCCACCTGACTTTTATAGACACCCATACGAGCGCTGCTGCGCCCGCGTCGTGGGATCAGTCAGGGTTTGACAGCTCGGTTGGAAGAATTTCGCAAATGTTCACTCAGGCCGCTGAGGCCGATTCGAAAGTGACTGACCGCAGGAAGTTCGTCGAAAATTCCTCGATTCTTTTTCAGGGCGACGCGTCCCGCGTTCAGAAAAATCATTTCCTGAGCCCTGGCTACGCCAAAAACAGGAAGACGCAAATTCAGCAGAATTATGACCTCCTGCTCGCTCCGGCTACTCCTGCTGCAACAGGCGCAGTCTCTTCGGTTGGCACCAACTAGTTCAAATTTTTGCCGTCATGTCCAAACTAAATGATGCACTGAAGCAAATCACGGATCCAGCAGTGGCGGACGCGAAAGCTGAGTTTCAGCAATTGATTGCCGACGGCAAAGTCGCTTCTCAAGACTTTGTGAAGGCGAGCGCCCGGCAGTTGGAAGGATGGATCGTTGACCTCAGCAAAAAGGAATTGAGTGCAGAGGAATTCGAGGAACTTGTCGGCGCGCAGAAGATTCTCGCGAAAAACTTCCTGCTCAGTCAGTCGCTGGCTGCGCGAAAGCGGGCCGAAAAGTTGACCGTCAATGTTCTTAATCTTGCAGCCACAAAGATCGCCCCGATGCTCCTTGCTGCGATTTAGCGAGTGAACGCAGGAGCGACCGGGGAGTGCTGCGGATTACCTGGCCGCCGGACCGGTGTAATTTACCGGTGCGGCGGGAGGGAGCCTTCGATTCTGATTCGCCGTCTGCGAAGTTGGTGCGGGAACGTGACACTACGAAGATTGACCTTTTCGGCAAAAGCTGCCACACTGCGCTTGAGCGGTGGTGAATCAGGCGCGCCGCAGTCCCTCCCTATGTTGTCATCCCGGGCATTTGCTTCCGTATTTTTTGCACTCTGCCTGCTGGCGGCGGGAGCGGTGCGTGTCCTCGCCTACACGCCAACTCAAGTGGCATTGGATAACGTCTGGCTGAATTTTACCTCCAGCAGCAACCCGGCGGGTGCGCCATGGCTGCCGCATTCTACATATGCCGACTGTCTTGATGAGACCGACGGTCTAAGAGTGACGCCGAGGGGAGTCGCAGGGGAGTCATGGGTCTCCGCCACTGTCACCGGTCCGGATACCATTGATTTCATGTGGGCATTGTCCACGGCTGCGCCTAACACGCTGACGTGTTCGATAGATGGAGTGGTGAAGGTTTCCTGCCCTGCGCGGGCGGACCTTCAGTGGTACTATGCCGAAGTGACGGTGCCGGCGGGGCAGCATACGATTCGCTGGAATTATCGGCAGGCCGGACAGGACGGGAGCCGTGTCCTGTTGGACCGCGTGAGCAATTCGTTCGACAACTGGCCGTCGCTCACTTCTTCGCCTTCGTTACAGGTGCTGTTGGGCGAGGCGGTGACGCATTCCTTCACCACTAAGCAGCCCGCGATTTCGTGGAATGTTTATTGGGACAGCCTGCCGCCTGGTCTGACGCTGGATGCTGCCACCGGACAAATCACGGGAGTGCCTCTGGAGGCGGGATTCTGGCGGCCGCTCATTCGCATTTCCTCAGTGAACTACGCGTTGTATTACCGCATTGGGATTCAGGTTCTGGATCAGCCGACGCTGCTTAGCGCGCTGGAAAGTCCGGGACTGCAATTCACCACGACCGCGTCCGACGGGATTTCCGTTTGGCAGCCGCAGGCCCGCGGTTCACGTGATGACGGCGACTGCATCGTCGCGGGCGCTCCGCCGCCGGAGAGGGTCTCCGCGCCATTCCTGCCAGGGTGGTCCTCGATTTCCACGGAGGTGGATGGGCCTGATGAAATGAGCTGCTGGATCCGCGTCGCGAATGGCCGGCTAACGATGACCCTGGACGATAAGGAATTTCAGGCGCTTCGGGCGAAGCGCTCCACGTCAGACTGGCAGCGGGTTTGGCTGACCATTCCATCCGGTCGTCATCGGGTGACGTGGAAGTATGAGCCATTCAAGGGGCGGACGCCGACCGCGTGGCTCGACGAAGTGAGGCTGCGCAGCGACGGGCGCATTTTTCTCCAGCAGGAGCCGGTGGTGAAGGTGCAGGAGAATGGAACTATCAGCCACTCGGTGCCACGCGCAGGGACGGCCGTTGTTTGGAGTTCATCCGGGCTGCCTGAGGGCCTGCTCGTGAATCCCGGCAGCGGGGCCATCACCGGGACGCCGGTAAAACGCGGCGTCTGGAACGCCAGGTTGTTCGTTGATGGAAACTCAGGGGATCACGACGATGTGCTGATGCTCATTGATGCCTCCATTTCCCCCATGGAGGCTCTGGACCTCCCGAAGTCTTCGTGGAACACAGGCGTCGAGCCGGGCGCGAATTGGTTTGGTCAAAATGCGCTCACTCATGACGGGGTTGATGCCATGCGATCCCCTCCGACGCCCCCCGATTCCGCGCGTTCTCTTTTCACTACGATCCTGGGGCCAGCCACCATCCGCTGGTGGTGGCACATTCCCGTTGCCAGCGACGGCGACGGGTGTGTCTGCGCTCTCGACGGTGCCGCCGTGCTCGCGCAAATCACCGGTGTGAATGCCTGGCAGCTGGCGACAGTCTCGATTCCTGGCGGGATCCATCAAGTCTCGTGGCGCTGGAGAACGGATGCGGCGGGCGATCCGGCGGCGGAGGCGATCATCCTTGATCAGGTAAGCATCGTTCCGTGAAGGGTAGCCGTGTTACTGTCGTCGGGTGTCTTGTTTGACAGACGGGAAGGACGTGCTTAGGAAACGCCCGGTCCGGGCGCACCCCGGCGGGTTTTCCGCCGTGCCTATCCCCATTACCAGACCACCCCTCCTATGAACGATCGCAGAGTAGTCATCACCGGCATGGGGGTTGTTTCCCCCGTAGGAAACGACCTCCCCACCTTTTGGGAAAGCCTGAAGGCCGGGCGGAGCGGCATTTCGCAAATCGCAGCTTTCGACACATCAGCGTACCACTGTCACATCGGCGGTGAGGTGCGTGACCTTGATTACATCCCGTTTTTCAATGTGCCGAAGGATGGCAAGCGTTGCGACCGCTATGTCGGCTTTGGCATGGCTGCCAGTCGCATGGCGGTCAAGGATAGCGGTATGGATCTCAGCGCGGTGGATCCCACCCGCGTCGGCGTCATGGTCGGCAGCGGCATCGGCGGACTCGCCACTCTGGAGCGGGAGCACACCGTGCTCCTGCAAAAGGCTCCGAATCGCGTCTCGCCGTTCGTCATTCCCATGATGATCAGCAATATCGGCAGCGGCATTATCAGCATGGAACTCGGCCTGACCGGTCCGAACATGGTCGTCGTCACCGCCTGCGCCACCAGCAACAATAACATCGGTGAAGCCTGGCGCATCATCAAGTTTGGCGACGCCGATGCCATGCTCTGCGGCGGCGCGGAAGCCAGCATTCTCCCTATGGGTCTCAGCGGGTTTGGCAACATGAAGGCGCTCTCCCTGCGCAATGATGAACCGCAGCGTGCGAGCCGTCCATTCGACAAAGATCGCGACGGATTCGTCATGGGCGAGGGCGCCGGCGTGATGATGATCGAGGAACTCGAGCACGCCTTGAAGCGCGGTGCTAACATCCACGCCGAACTCATCGGCTACGGTGTCAGTGCCGATGCCCACGGTCTCAGTGCCCCATCTCCCGATGGCAGCGGTCCGGCCCGGGCCATGCTCATGGCCCTGCGTCACGGCAAAGTGAATGCGGAGGAAGTGCAGTATTTGAATGCTCATGCCACCAGCACCGGCCTCGGCGACCTTGCGGAGACGAAGGCCATCAAGCTCGCCTTTGGTCAGCACGCCACCAATGGCCTTATGGTCAGTTCCACCAAGAGTATGACCGGCCACCTTCTCGGTGCGGCGGGTGGAGTCGAACTCGCGGCCAGCGTCATGGCCATCAAGGAAGGGATTATCCCGCCGACCATCAATTTGGAAAACCAGGATCCAGAGTGCGACCTGGATTGCGTCCCCAACGTCGCCCGCGAAGCCCGGGTGGATGTCGCCATGAGCAACAGCTTCGGCTTTGGCGGTCATAACGCGACCCTCCTCATAAAGCGATTCAACTGAGTCGGCTGGATGAGTCCTGGCCGGGTGGGAGAGTCGCTACTTTTCTCTGCGCAGGTCCACGCACACGAGGCGGGACTTGTCCTTGGCGAAGAGCAGGCCATTGGCGAGGGCCGGAGGGGCACGATGTCCGCCGCGCAGGATTTCGCCGCGCGCCGTCAGCGGTGGGGCCTTGTCCGGGGATGCAGTGGTCAGAATGAGTTCGCCAGCCTCCGTGAGGATGATAAGGCGACTGCCACAGGCGATGACGTGGCCCGCCGCAAGCGGCGTGGACCAGCGAACGGTGCCGTCCTTTGCTGAAACGCAGCGGAACTGCTGCCCGGACTCCTGACGCCCGTGGAATCCGTAGAGATTTCCGTCCACAAGCACGGGAGTGCTGTAGTGGCAGTCCAGTTTTTCGCCGGCGCGCCAGGCGGCGGTGAGTTTGTCGTCCTTGCCGATCTCCCATACGGCTGCGCCGACATCGTAGCACGCAGACGTGAAGACATGTGTCGCATCCACCGCCACAGGCGAGGCGGCGTTTACGGAGGCGTGCATTTTTGCACGGAAGTGTTCGGTGAAGGCGACCTTGCCGGTATCAGGAACGAGGCCCGCAACACCCTCACGGGTGAAGAATACAGCGCGCGGCCCCTGCGGGGGATGCATGATAATCGGCGAAGCGTAGCCGGCTTCATCCTTCAGCGCCTTCCACTTGAGGGCACCGGTCTTCCTGTCGAAAGCGGCCACACCCGCGCCATCGCCCCCGGCAGCGAGCAGCACCAGTGTCTCCGTCACCAGCGGCGCGCAGGAACGCCCGAAGAATCCCTTTTCGGAAGTCAACTCTGCGGCGAGATCCTTTCGCCAGAGTTCCTTGCCATCCGCCAACTGGAGCGCCGCCAGCGAGCCGTCCGCGCCGTAGCAAAAGATCACGCCGCCATCCACCGTCGGGCATGATCGCGGACCTTTATCGAATCCAAAGTCATCCTGGTAAGTCGTGGGCCATTCCGACTTCCAGAGCACCTTGCCTGACAGCTCGTCCATCGCCTCCACCACGTGCTGATCGCCCACGCGATGAAACAGCACCACCTTTCCGCCGCTGACGACAGGCCCGGCGAATCCCGCGCCGCACTCGCGCTTCCAAAGAATCTTCCAGCCGTCGTCTGGTATATCTTTCAGGAGGGCAGCATCCGCGGGTGCCTTGCCATCACGCTGCGGTCCGAGAAACTGTGGCCAGTCTGCGGCGGTGGCCAGAGCGAGCGAAAAAGTGAAGAGAAGCAGTATGGAGCGCATGGGAGGGTCGTGGTCGGTGAATGGTAGTCAGTCGCGGTGTCACCATAAAGCACTGATTACTGATCACTGACTACTGATTACTGATTACTGATTACTGAGCCGTGCCTCCGTTTGACATCCTACGCCCCCCGTCCCCCGTCCAAGCTCCCTCCCGAATCCCTCTCTTCTCATCATGACCACCGGCCCCGCAGTGCTGATCGCCTGCGACAAATTCAAAGGAACGCTCACTGCGGCTCAGGCCTGTGCGGCGGTGGCGGCGGGGGTGAAAGCAGTATGGCCCGGCGCACAGTGCGTGACTCGCCCCATGGCCGATGGCGGCGAAGGAACAGCGCGCGTTATTTGTGATGCCTGCGACGGCGAATGGCTCACCGATGAGGTGACCGGGCCGCTTGGTGACAAAGTGCAAGCCGGCTGGGCGTGGCTGGCGGAGACGAAGACTGCGATTATCGAAATGAGCGAGGCGTCAGGGCTGAAACTACTGGATGCCACACGGCGCAACCCATGGCGGGCGACCACCGCGGGAACGGGTGAACTCATGCAGGCAGGCATTCGCAAAGGCGCGGAGCGACTGGTCGTGGGCATTGGCGGCAGCGCCACCAATGATGGGGGCTCGGGAATGGCGTGGGCCATGGGCTACCGGTTTCTCGATGCCGAGGGCAAAGGATTCTTCCCGCTGCCGGCGAATCTCACGACGCTGGCGCGCATCGTGCCGCCGGAGGATTTCACCCTGCCTGAAGTCATTGCCGCCTGTGATGTGACGAATCCGCTGCTGGGTCGGAACGGTGCGACGGCGGTGTATGGTCCGCAGAAAGGCGTGCGGCTGGAGCGAATTGAGGAGTTCGAAGCTGCGCTGCAGCATCTCGCCGAGATCGTGAGGAGAGATCTCGGTATGGATCTGACAGAAGCGCCGGGCGCGGGGGCAGCCGGGGGGCTTGGGTTTGGACTGATGACATTTTGCCGCGCGAAGATGCAGCCGGGGTTCGATCTGGTGGCGGACGTAACGCAGCTCGAAGCCTCCGTGCGTGAGGCTGACCTGGTGATAACCGGAGAGGGATGCGTGGACGCGCAGACGCTGCATGGGAAAGGTCCGGCAGGCGTGGCCGATATGGCGCGCCGGCTTGGCAAGCCAGTGGTCGCTGTCGGCGGCATCGTGGATGAATCCGTGCGTGAAGCATTGAATGCGAAATTCCACGCCGTGCTCGCCGCTGCGACATCGGACAATTTACAGGAGGCACTCAAGGATCCAGCCGGAGCCGTGGAGCGCACGGTGATAACGGCTGCGGCGCAGTTGAAAGCGGTCCTCGGAACTTAGTAATCTCAATTTATGCGCAAGATCGGCATCATCATGAACGGCGTCACCGGGCGCATGGGCACGAACCAGCACCTCGTTCGGAGCATTGCGGAGATCATCAAGCAAGGGGGCATCAGGGCAGGGGACACCGTGCTAATGCCGGACCCTGTTCTCACCGGGCGCAGTGAGGAAAAGTTGCGCGCCTGTGCGGAGAAGGCGGGGCTGCCGCTCCCGGTTTCCACAGACCTCGACGCCATGCTCGCGCGGCCTGACATGGAGATTTTCTTCGACGCCAGCGGCACGCAGTTTCGCGGACCATTCATTGATCGCGCTGTTGCCGCAGGCAAAGCCATCTATTGCGAGAAGCCGACAGCCACGAATCTGGCCGAGGCGCTGCGCATCGCCGATGTCGCCGAGCGTGCAGGCGTGAAGAACGGCGTGGTCGCCGACAAGCTGTGGCTGCCGGGCATCGTGAAGTTCCGCAAGCTCCGCGACGAAGGATTCTTCGGACGCATCCTCAGCGTGCGCGGCGAGTTTGGTTACTGGGTTTTCACCGGCGAGGAACCCACGCAGGCGGCGCAGCGGCCATCGTGGAACTATCGCAGCGAAGACGGCGGCGGCATCATCATAGACATGTTC
>JANOZA010000169.1:0-5246 GCA_031429155.1 Verrucomicrobiota bacterium
CAAGCCGGGGGAGCCGGTCAGTTACTACAAGCACATCCGCCCGGTTCTCCAGGGGGCGTGTCACGGGTGCCACCAGCCGGCGAAAGCGAAGGGGGGGTATGTGATGACGGACTTCGCCGCTTTGGTGAAGGGCGGGGAGGAGGACGGGGCGGCCATCGTGCCAGGGAAGCCGGGGGAGTCGGCACTGATGAAAAACATTACACCGGGTGCTGACGGCAAAGTGGAGATGCCCAAGAAGGGCGATCCACTCAAAGCGACGGAGATCGCGCTCATTTCGCAGTGGATCAGTGAAGGAGCGCACGATGATACCCCGGCCAACGCGGTGCAGCGCTACAATCCGGAGCATCCGCCGGTTTATCTTCAGCCGCCGGGGATCAATTCGCTGGCGTGGTCGCCCGATGGCAAGACTCTGGCGATTTCTGGTTTCCATGAGATCATTCTCTACAAGTCTGATGGCTCGGCGCAGGTGGGAAGACTCATCGGTTTGTCCGAGAGAATCACGGCGGTCAGATACAGCCCGGACGGCAAATACCTCGCTGCTACCGGAGGTCTGCCGGCACGCATGGGTGAGGTGCAGGTGTGGCAGACGGTGGACGCGAAACTGAAATTGTCAGTGCCTGTGACCTACGATACGACCTACGGGGTGTCGTGGTCGCCGGACAGCAAGCTGGTGGCTTTTGGCTGCGCCACGGACAAGAGCCTGCGGGCTATCGAAGCGGAGACGGGTACGCAAGTCCTCTTCATGGCAGGGCACGACGACTGGGTGCTGGATTCTGTTTTTTCCACAAAGGGCGATCACGTCATTTCTGTGGGTCGCGACCAGACTGCGAAGCTGACGGAACTGGCGACGCAGCGGTTCATGGACAACCTCACGAGTATCACGCCCGGCGCTCTCAAGGGCGGGCTCGCCGCCATAGACCGGCATCCTCAGCGCGATGAGATCCTCGTCGGAGGCGCAGACGGTGTGCCGCAGATCTATCGTATGGTCCGGCTCGTGCAGCGCCGCATTGGCGACAATTCCAACCTGGTGAAGCGCTTCCCGCCGATGGAAGGCCGCATCTGGAGCGTGAACTATAGCGCTGACGGAAAGCGCGTGCTCGCGGCTTCGAGCCTCGACGGCAAAGGTGCGGTCAACATTTACAGCGGGGAATTCGACACCGCGCTGCCTGACAACATCAAAGGCATCTTCGGCAAGACAAGCACTGACCGGAATGCGCAGGAGAACGCGGCCGTGGAGAAATATCAGACGGAGGGCGCGACGCTGCTGCACCACCTGGAAATGCCGTGCGGCATCTACTCCGCCCAGTTCAGCCCCGACGGCGCGACCATCGCCGCCGCGGGCCAGGATGGACTGGTCCGGCTGATTAACTCTGCGGATGGAAAGGTCATAAAGGAGTTTCTACCGGTCGTTCTGAGTCCAGCCGTTACCGCACCCGGCAAGTAAGCATCGCCCCTGCCACGAACCCCGAGAATCTTTCGATTACGTCACAGTCAGAAATTTGCCTATGTCGCCGTCTGTGCCATTGTGAGCGAAACATTAGAAGGAGAATCCTTATGCACCCCTCAGGAAAACAGACGCTACAGGCTCAGTTGGACAATGGACGTGTGATCCTGTCATGCCGGCGCGGTATGGCAGACGATGTTACCTTTTATGTCCGGCGCGAAACAGAGAAGGAATTCACGCCACTGGATGAGGAGGGTGAGCGTGTCGTTGACGACCGCCCCAAGCTCATTCCCGGCTGCCCTGAGATCCGGCGCTACTTCGCCATGCTGCTCTACGGCGGCGACGAGACGCGAATGAAGAGCAACGAGGTCGTGCTCACCTTGCCTTGAGCGGCACTTCGATGAGCGCGTCGTAAACGCGCGGCCCGCAGTATAGTTAGTCTTTTTCCTCCAGAGCCGTGCCAGTGGTCATGGCGTGGATGAAGCCGTTCCATTCCACGTGGCGCGTGTTCAGGACCGCCTTTTCGGGGTTTTCCTGCAGCAGAAACTTCACGCGTCCATCGAGAGCGGTGAACCGCTCAAAACCATCCCCGTGGCTGGTGGTGAAAGGGAATGCGGCGGCGAGGTCGCGCTGCATGGCATGGCTGCGGCCTCTGCGCGGGAGTGGAACTGTCCGCTATGACAGCGATGGCTGAGGCACCGGCGGACGGCGGAGAGACGAACGGAGGCGGGTGGGCTCGACGCCCCGACTTTCCGGCAAGAGGCGCTTCGGCAGTGGATAAACTCCGGTTCGCTCGGTGATGGAGCGATTTTCCTGCGACGCAGGACGGCTAAAGCCTTCGGGGCGGGGGAAATAGTCGTTCATTGGCGGCTACAATACACCGCCTGACTATAATTTCCATAATAATTTACGGGTTCGCCGACTTTTTTGGCTCCGACGAGGTCGGCTGAGGCACTGAAAGCCGGCTTTCCGAGTCGGTCCGCCATGCTGCAGGCTCGTTGGGGCGGCGAAGGCGGGAATAAAGCGTCACTTCCTCCCCCGGGAGCAGGGGAACGAGCGGCCAGGCGAAAATCTCCAGGCTGCGGCTCCGGTCACCGATGAGGAGGTCCGGCTGGCCGTCGTCGTTGAAGTCGGATGCGACGCGGTCGTCTTCGTTGTTAAAGAATCCATCGCCGTCGGCATCCACGGCCAGCAGCTTTCCGGCATCCACTGATGGGTGACTCCCGCCGTCCACGTCGAAAATTTCCAGCCGGCAAGGCACGCTGGTCTGGAATTGCAGGTCCTCGACTTTCACCTGCTGGCCGCGGTGATTGATCTCGTGATAAAACGGAGCATTCCAGCCAGGCCGCATCGTCAGAGAGCCGGCGGTGGTGAGCGAAGTCCGGGGCTCTTTCGCCGCGAAAGTGAAGTCGCCGGTGGCCAAAGCCTCTCCGCCGGGGCCGCTCCATGTCAGATTCACCGTGTCCGAGGTGCCTGGTTGCTCGCGCTCGACATAAACGCTGAGGCGCTCGCCAGGCCGCAAAGAAAGGGTGCGGGACGCTTCCGCAGCCGGCTTTTTCGTCGTCGCAGTAGTAAGGGTAAGCCAGTGCCCCGAGTCTCCCGACTCCCACTTCTTCACCACCCCGGTCTGTGCGGAGACTTTGAGTGTGCCGCTGACGGTGCGGATGGATTCATTGGTGAGGAAAAACCTGGCGCGCCCGACTTCGCTGTGCGGGGCGGAAACTCTTACTGCCGCCTGTGTCGGCTGCAGGTCCACGCGCGAGGAAGCCGCCTCAAGCGGCACGACCGTTTCCAGGATGGGAGCAGCCTCGATGCGTTCGCCGTCCAGTAATTCCCGTGTCGCCGTGTCAACGTCAGCCGACAGTTCAGTCTCCACCTGTGTGATGCGGAGCCAGACTTCCTGGAGGCGCCACGGGTGATCGTTCTCACGGCAAAGTCGCGACATGCCGGCTAGTGCCGTGAGAGCGCTGTTCACCTGGTTGCTGCCAAGCGATGCCTGCGCCGCACGGTCGAGCGCACGGAGTGCCATCAGCCATTCGCCCGATTCCACCAGGTGCTCTGCCCAAAAAGTATAAACCTCCGCCTCCTGTCGGCTCAAGCCCCAGTCCCGCGCCCGGGAGGCCAGTTCCTGGAGCGCGTCCTCAAGGTCCGTTTCTTCGCCATCGTGCGTCGCGAGGCGGACCCATGCGAGTTCGGCGGCGATCCATGTCATCCGTTCGCCCGCTTCCTTGGCTGTGCGGGCAATGGCGGCGAGATCCGTCATGCCGCGCTTCCATTCCCCGCTGCTCTCTGCACTGCGCGTGATTTCTGCAACCTCATCAAGCCGTCCCGTGCCGCTCTCCAGGCGCAGCAGCGACCCCAGCGCTGATTCCTGCGCCACCGCACTGCCAGGAAACGCCGCACCCGCGCAGGCCAGCAAGGCAAGGTGGCGGAAAGTGGCGGCGGACCTGGAATTCATCGGGTGCAAGTATAACCGCAGCGGTGAGGAGGCTGCAAGTTATTCATTGTGCTCCGTCATTTTTCTTCGGGCTCTGTCCATAAGTGTCGCACGGACCTTCAGGTTGCTTCCTGGGCAGCGTCAATTTATAGGCGCGCAATGGATGTTGGAAACGGTCACACTGGAAGCGGGGATCCCCATGCGGCGGCGCGGGATGCCATGGCCCGTGTGAAGGAGGGAGACGCGCAGGCATTTCAGGAGCTCTACGATGGCCATGCTGACATCGTGTACTCGGTGGCCATGAGCTTTCTCAAGGACGAGTCGGACGCGCAGGATGTGATGCAGGAAGTGTTCCTCAAAGTATGGAATGCATCCGAAATGTATGATCCGGTGTTTGGGAAGGTAGTGGCATGGCTCATTACAATCACCCGGCACCGCTGCCTGAACCGCCTCCGGTCCGGCCAGCGGCGCTCCGCTGCGCACATGGCTTCAGCAGCGGAGGAGGATGGCCCGGGCGCTTTCGCGGCGGATTCGTCCGAGCTTTTGCTCCGCAAAGAGACGGCGGTGGCGGTGCACAATGCCCTTGCTGCTCTGCCGGCAGAACAGAGTGAAGCCATCCGGCTTTGTTTTCTTCATGGGCTTACACATGAAGAAACCGCGCTCAAACTGAATGCGCCGCTCGGCACAGTGAAGGCACGCATCCGCCGTGGCCTCACACGCCTCAAAACTGAACTCCACTTCATCCGGTAAACCCGCCCACCCCTTTCATGATTCCCGCTTACAGCGACGAACGCGCTTCTGACTACCTCTCCGGTTTGATGACCAGTGACGAGGCGTCCGCGTTTGAACGCGATTTGGCGGCGTTCAGTCAGGAGGAAAGGGCGGCCTTTACGCAGTTGAGCGATACGGCTGCGCTTGTTGTCATGGCTCAGGTGCCTCCGGTGAAAGCGCCTTCATCCGCGCGTGCGGAGCTGATGGCCAGGGCTGGAATCCACACTGAATCGGCGGTTTCGCCGCCCGCTGCGGGGCCGCTCGACAAGTTTGCCTACCTCATGAGCGATGAAGGCTGGGCGCCGTTGCCCTTCCCCGGCGCCAGACTCAAACTGCTCTTCGCTCACCCGCAGGGCGGACACCGCACCATGCTCCTCGAACTCCAGCCCGGGGTCGCTTTGCCGGAGCACCCGCACGAGGGTTTTGAGGAGTGCCTCATCCTCCGGGGCGACCTCATCAACGAAGGACGGCGTCTCGGCCCTGGCGACTATGTCCGCGCCGCCGCCGGCACGGACCACCTCGACGTCTATACGGAAGGCGGCTGCCTCTGCCTCATCATCGCCAGCGCGGCCTGAGGAGTTCTCAGAAATACCG
>JANOZA010000170.1:0-16170 GCA_031429155.1 Verrucomicrobiota bacterium
TAGGCGGCCGGGAGCGCGGGAGCAATACCGTGAGCATCACGAGACCAGCGTAGGGCGCCGGGGGCGGCGGCGGGGCTGCTCTGGCCGGCGGGGGCGCGGTGTGGGTACGCAAAAGAGCGACTGGGCTTGGAAGCCTCAGTCGCTCTGCTGTCGCCTGCTGAACCCGGCGCGGGTGACTTTTTGTTTGGGCTTAAGCCGCGCGGCGGCGGCGCGTGAACGCGAGGCCGAGGGCGGCGGCGCTGAGGGCCATGCTGCCGGGCTCGGGCACAGCACCGAGCGTGATATCACCGCCGGCCGGGGGGGTGAACGTAATGGTGTAGGGACCGGAATCCGCGTTATCATAGCTGGCGGCTACGAGGATGTAGGTGGTGCCGGTGTTCAGGGCGATGGTGAATTGGGAGTTTGTGCCTCCGCCGGCATCGTCGTCAGCGACCAGGATGTTCGTGAGCGGCGAGAGCGGGTCAAATGAGCCCTGATAAAGGTGGAGGTAGGCGTCGTAGGTGGCGGTATTAAGCATCGTGTACACGCCCACGGTGGTCGCGCTGAATTCTTGCGCTTGGTACCGGACAGCGGTGCCAACACCGGATAATCCGGTCGGGGGGGCTCCACTGATGGTGCGGTTGAAGACGGGGCCGCCGGTGGTGTCGCCGATGTAGCTGAGCACTGCCTGGGCATTGCCCGTGGCCATGAGGAGGACGGCTCCGGCGAGTAGTTTGAGGGTGATTTGTGGTTTGTTGGTCATTGTTGGTGGTCGTTCAGGGTTGGTTTGATGTTCGGCGGCTGGATACCCAGCACGGCCATGTGCTCTTAATGCCCGGAGCCGTGAGGTCAACGTTTTTGTGAGCGGATGTGCGTATCGCAGTGAGGTTCCCGGTGGTCCTGACAGAGGGCCGGGAGCGCGGGAGCAGCACCGTGAGCATGACGAGACCAGCGTAGGGCGCCGGGGGCTACTGCGGGATCTTCGGGCGGGCGGCGATGCCGTCGTGGATGATCTTTAAGACGCGCTCGCGCTCGGCCCCGGTGAGGGTGAGGCGGGGGGCGCGGAGCCATTCTTTGCCGAGGCCGCATTCCTGGACGCAGAGCTTGATGTAGTGGACGAACTTGGTGCTGACGTCGAGGTGGAGGAGGGGGGTGAACCAGCGGTAGATCTCCAGGGCTTCGGCCCAGCGTCCGGCGCGGGTGAGGTCCCAGAGGTATTGGTTCTCCCGGGGGAAGGCGATGCCGGTGCCGGCGACCCAGCCGTCGAGCCCGAGGATGGCGCTCTCGAGCATGAGGTTATCCACCCCGGTGAAGAGGGCGTAGCGTCCGCCCACGGTGTTGTGGATGTCGGTGAGGCGGCGGGTGTCGCCGGCGCTTTCCTTGAGGGCGACGAGGTTTTTCTCATCGGCTAGCTGCAAGAGCATCGCGGGGGTGATGTCGTTGGCGTAGCTGATGGGGTTGTTGTAAATCATGATGGGCAGGCCGGTGGCGCGGGCGGTGGTGCGGAAGTGGGCGAGGGTCTCGTCCGGGTCGCCTTTATACAACATGGCGGGCATGAGCATGAAGCCGTCGGCGCCGGCCTTTTCGAGGTCCTGGACGTAGCGCACGGCCTCGGCGGTGCTGGTCTCGGCGACTCCACTGAGAACCGGGACGCGTCCGGCGACGACTTTGACCATCTCAGAAACGACGAGGCGCTTTTCGGCGGCGGTCATGGGCTGGTTTTCACCGAGGGAGCCGAGGTAGATGAGGCCTTTGATGCCGGTGGCGAGAAGGACTTCTGTGTGGCGGGCGGTGGCGTCGAGGTCGAGCGAGCCGTCCTGATGCATTTGGGTGGTGATGGCGGGAAAAACGCCGGTCCAGTGTGGGGTCATGTGGGGGTAGTGTATGTGGGCTGGTGAGCCGGGAGGATTGCCCGCCCTCCGCCGGGTGCAAGGCGCAGGTGCGCGAAAGAGTAAATATTGCAGGGACGCCCGGGAGGGTGAATAGTGGGGTGCCCGCTGCGCCCCGGTGCCCAGGCAACAAACCTCAACTCCCCTACCCTACTACCATGAAATCATTCATTCGTCCCCTCGCTGTCCTGTGCATCGCCTCGCTGATCGGGGCCTGCGCTTCACCTTACCAGGCCCAAATGGGCGCGCTCAATAACGCCTACCGGAATGGCCAGATCTCCCAGGACGAATACAACCGGGAGATGACCCGGCTCCAGGTGAACGATGCTGGCTACCAGCAGCAAAATGCCAACACGGCGACCGCTGTAGCCGTGGGGGCGGTGGCGATCGGGGCGGCGGCGGTCATCGCCAACAACAACGATCATCATCACAATCACTACTACCGGCCGCGCTACTACAACCACGGGCACCGCGGGCGCTGGTAGGGGCGATAAGGGCGACTCAGAGGTCCGCGCTAGTGTGGATGCCGCCGGCAGTGTGCCCTCCGAGGACGATGCAACTTTCCAGCCTGGCTCCTGCCAGCACGCGGGAGCCGGGCCAGAGCACTGAGTGAAGGATCACGGCGCCTTCTTCCACCACACAATCCGCACCGATGCTGCTGGTGGCGTCAATTTGAGCCGAATCGGCGATGCGGGCGGAGGGATGGACGCGGGCGGCGCAGGGCACGAGCCGGTGGGCTGCCAGATAACTCGCCCGGTCCCCGAGATCGAGCCACAGGCCGTCGTCCATGACCACCCCGCCAAGGCGCTCGCCCGCCTGGATGGCGCGCAGCCATGAGGCGACGACGGATTCGATGACCCCGGGCGCGGGGAGGTATCGGAAGAACGCGGGCTCGACGATGCAGAGCCCGGTGAACTGAAACTGGTCAGGGTGATCGGTGCCGAGGGCATTGCGAAGGTCGAGAATGCGACGGCTGGAAACGTCCATGGCCACATTCCTCACTGCTCCGGTGCTGCGGAGGATGAGGGTGACGAGGTTCCCGTCCGCGCGGTGCCGCTCCATGGCCGGGGCGAGCGGGAGATCGGTGAAGACGTCGCCGTTAAAGACGAAGAAGGGATCATCGCCGGCGAGAAGGGCCTGCACATTGGCGAGGCCGCCGCCGGTTTCGAGCAGGACGGGCTCGTGGCGAAATGTCAGGGGGCAGTCCCGCCACATGCCGTTAGGGAAGGCGGCGTCGTATACCTCCGGCAAGTGGTGAGTGTTGACGATGAATTCCCGAACGCCCGCTCCGTAAAGGTGCGCGAAGGCGTGCTCGATCAGCGGGCGCTGGTGAACGGGGATGAGGGGCTTGGGAAGCTGGTGAGTGAGCGGGCGGAGGCGGGTGCCAAGGCCGGCTCCGAGCACAAAGGCGCGGGTCATAGGTTATGGACTGGGAACGGGCGGAGGCGGAAGCGCAAGCGCCGGACCTGTGTTGGACGATTCCCGCCGGGGCCGTCATTTTTTCTGCAACGCGCCGCGCGCGTTCTTTCAAAGCAGAGGCATGAACCCGCTCTCCGTTCTCTGTTTCACTCTCCTTTTCAGCCTCACCGCCCGCGCGCAGGTGCATCTTTGGCACGGGGAATATGACGCCTCCGATGAACGCGGCGACTGCTGGGGCGAGCGGCAGGGCGGCGTCACTTTTGCGCCCGGCGTGCAGGGGATGGCGTTCTTCTTCGATGGCGTGGACGACATCATCCGCTTCAGCCGCGCGGCGCTGCCGCCTCCCTGGACGCTGGCGCTGTGGGTGAAGCGGCAGGACGCCCCCGGGCTGACGGCTTCGCTGCTCTACGATACGCAGACGGCCATCGAACTGGAGCAGTTCCCCGGCACGCGAAAGGTGGGCTTCACGCAATTGGGCGTCGCCAATCATGCGTTCAACTACACGCTGCCCGCGGGGCGCTGGGTGCATCTCACGCTGACGGCTTCCGCCTCGGCCACCACTCTATATATAGACGGTCTGCCGGTGCAGACGCTGCCGGTGTCGGTGGCGCTGCCGCGCAGTTGGTTCGGCGGCTCCGCGATTGACCGGCTCCGGGGCCAGGTGGACGAGATGCAGGTGTGGAATGAAGTGCTGGAGCCGGCAGCGGTGCTGGCGGTGTCGCGGCAGGTCTTCAATGCAACGGCGCGGCGGCGGGAATGGAATCCACCGGTGCGCGATGCCCTCGGCGCGATGCTGGCGCTGACGCGCAATGGCACGCCGCTGGGCTTCGGCATGGGCGCGGGCGCACACGTCGCAGAGGGGCTGCCGTCGCACGGCAGTTCGCACTATCAGGGCATCGCGCGGTGGGAAAAGCCGGGCTGGGTGCCGTATCTTTTTGTGGGGCGCTCGGGCTACGACACGGATGAGGGCAATGTCGTCGTCGTGGAAATGGCGAGCCGCGGACGCGATGGCGAGCGAATGCGCGGCAACCGGCTCCGCCGCGGCGCGGGCAGCAACAGCACGGAGCCGCCGCCGGCGGATCGCGTGGTGCGCAACATCAAGTTCCCCTACCGCCACGTCGGCGCGCTCCAGATCGTCGGCGACATCCTCGCCGTGGCGCTGGAAGACCCGCAGGAAAATCGCGGCCTGCCCATGGGCCGCGTCATGTTCTACGACATCTCGAACCCGCTCAATGCCGTCGCTCTGCCGGTCTTCATCAACACCTACTCGCACAACATCGGCGTCATCGGCATGACGCGGCTGCCGGACGGGCACTACCTTCTCGTGATGACGTGGGGCAGCAATGAAGTGCTGCATTTCTACCGCTCCAACGGCACCAGCTTCACCGCGCCGGGCTTTGGGTTCGGCGCTGCGGCCTATGAAGACTGGTATCCGGCGGAAGTCACCGGCGGTGATTTTCCCACGGGCGCCGGCGCGAATTTCCAGTGCCTCAGTCTCTTCAACCAGGAGGACGGCGGCGTCTATATGATCGGCGCGCGCAATCTTTCCGCCGCTGCACCAGCCATCAATGGCGACGACGTGATGCAGCTTTACCGGATCACCGGCTGGCATGAGGGCGGCACCATTGCCATCGCCGCACTCACGGGAGAAGTTCACAAGGATTGCAGCAGCAACGGCGATCCTGCCGCGCCGGTGCGGGTGCCCACTGCGAAGATGAATGCAAACTTCCTCGCCAGTACCGGGCACTACGTCAGCCCCGGCGGTGAGTTGCTCTTCTATGCCACGGAGCATTGGAACGACGGCCCCGGTCGCTGCGTGCGCGTCTGTGAGTTCCACCACAACCAGGTCGCGCGGCCCGGCGGCGCGCCGCATTATCCGCAGGCGCACGCGGGCGGCGTCTATCGCGTGAATGAAGGCTCGCTCGTCGCGCTGAATGCCGGCCAGTCGCTCCCCGTTCGCGTGAAGCCGTGGATCGAACTCTACGACGGCGACGATCACGACGGCGACAGCGTCATGGTGGATTGGGACGATTACTTTCTCGACGACTACGACGACCTCCGCGAGATGTCGTTCAATGACCAGGCCAGTTCGCTGCGCTGGTATGCGCCGCCGGGTTACAGCGTCATCCTCTACGACAGCGATCACTACGTTGTAGAAAGCAACGAGCCGTATCTCACGCTCGGCTCCACGAGCTGGTCATCGTCCATCGCCAATCTAAGCGACCCGCCGTGGGAGTTCGATAATCTCGACTCGGGCCTGCACGAAACGCGCGTCACCAGTCTGCGCTTCACCGCGCCGACGGCGACGGCAGGCCAGGTGAATCAACCGCTCGGTTACGCGTGGCAGATTCCCGCCGCGGATCAGCAGCACGTCAGCTTCATCGGCAGCGCTGCGCTCATGCAGCCGTCCGTGCGCGGCCTCGATGGCCCGCGCCTCGCCACTGCGAGTGTGAGCGTCACGCAGCCGGGGCCGTTCGGCAATGTCACGAGCACCGTGGACGCTATCATCGAAGTGGTGAACCTCCCGCCCGTCATCAGCAGCTTCAAAGCCCCACCCGTCGGCGGCACCAGTGGCCGGCGCGTGCGCGCGGACCTCACTTACAACGACGCTGGCACGCTAGATGCGCACAGCATCCACATCCAATGGGGTGACGGCACCTCCGAAACCATCGCCGCTGCCGCCGGCACGGAGCCGCGTAACTTGTTGCGCGAGCATCTCTACCTCGACAACGATCCGCTCGTGCCGCTGGAGACCACGTTCACCATCATCCTCACCATCACCGATGACGATGGCGGCTCCGCGCAGGACACCGAACCCTTCCGCATCATCTGGCGCACCAACAGTTCCAAAGCCGACGGCGACACCGACAGCCTGCCCGACTACTGGGAAGACACGCGCCTGCTCACCCGCACGCATACCGGCGCGCAGGACACCGACGGCGATGGCCGCACGAACATTGACGAATACCGCGCCGGCACCGACCCGCGCAACTCCAGCGACTACCACGAACTGCACCTCGAGCGCGCGCCGAATGGCACCCTGCTCACCACCTTCACCACCCGCGCCATCTCCGGCTCCGGCTACGGCACCTGCACCCGCCACTACCGTCTCGAATCCTCCAGCACACTCGTCCCGGGTTCCTGGCAGGCCGTCCCCGGATACCTCAACATCCAGGGTGCCGGCCAGGCCGTGAGCTACGCCCCGCCCGCCGCGGACGGGCGGATGTTTCTGCGCTGTGTCGTGTGGCTGGAGTGAATGGACCGCGAAGTTGCACTTCGCCCCAACTGCATGGCTCAATAGCTGGGGCGAAGGTGCAACTTCGCGGTCCTTCCTTGCAGCATCGCAGCTTTGTCCAACACTCCGCGACATGACCGCCGCCGATCTGCCGCAGGATTTCCACACCACACACTGGAGCATCGTCTCGCGTGCGGCGGATGTCGAGTCGCCGGACAGTCTCGCGGCACTGGAGAAGCTGTGCCGGGCTTACTGGTTTCCGCTCTACGCCTACGTGCGGCGGCGCGGGCATGAGGTGGAGGAGGCGCGGGATTTGACCCAGGGATTCTTCGCGGTGCTGCTGGAAAAAAACTACGTCGCGGATGCCGACATGAGCCGCGGGAGATTCCGCACGTTTCTCCTCGCCTCGCTGGGGCATTATCTGGCGAACGAATGGAACCGCGCGCAGACAAAGAAGCGCGGCGGCGGCATGACGCACTTCTCGCTGGAAGCGCTCGATGCCGAGAACCGCTACCGGCTGGAGCCGGCGGATGAATCATCGCCGGAACGCTACTACGACAGGCGCTGGGCGGGGGCGGTGCTGGCTACAGTGCTGGCGCAGTTGCGGCGGGAATTTGAAGACACGGGGCGCGGCCAGCGGTTCGATGATCTGAAAGGTCACCTGCTCGGCGACTCCGAAGCCGTGCCCTACGAGGAACTTGCTGCGCGCATGGGCATCGGCCTCACCGGCGTACGCAGCGTGGTGCATCGTTTGCGGAAACGCTTCGCCGCGCTGGTGCGCAGTGAGATCGCGCAGACGGTCACGTCGCGGGCGGAGGTGGAGGATGAAATCCGGCACCTGTTTCAGTCGCTGGCGGAGTGAACGGCACGCGCCGCCGCAGATTTCCTGCAACGCGCGGCGGTGAACCTTTCAGAAACGCAGTCCATGCACTCCCGTTCCTTCCTACTGTTGTGCGCCGCGACCAGGCTGGCGCTTTCACTTCCAGTTCCTGCGGCGGCGCAGGAGCTTTCGTTTCCGCCCGGTCTCGCGCGGCTGCGGTTTGCCGGTGACCCGGCGGTACCGCAGCAGGTGGAGGCGTGCGGGGATTTGCAGACGTGGGACCTGGCCGCAGCGCCGGTGTTCAATGCCGAGCTGGGGCGGTGGGAAATGACGGAGCCTTTCGAGCCGGGCACGGTGCGGCGGTTTTATCGGGTGCGCGCGGGCGCGGCGCTCACGGTGCCGCGGCGCTTACGGGAACTCAGCCCGCGCTATGGATACGGCAGCAGCGCGAGCGGAGAGGCGGGGACGAATCCGTTTCCAGAAGCCGTGCTCGCTCCCGTGAACAATGCCAACTTTGGCGCACCGTGGTCGCCGTCGGCCTCGCTGAATGACGCCGCCCTCGCCGCCGCGCGCACGACGGGACTCACGGCCTGGCGACGCATCGGAACTCACGGCGCGTGCGCGAGTTGCCATGCGCCGGATGCCTACGACCTCGCACGCATCGCCTACACCGATGCCGACATCACGCGCCGCGCGCTGGATCATGTGACGCCCGCGGAGGCCGCGCAGCTCGTACAGTTTATCAAGGCCCAGCGCCAGACGCACCGCATGACGCGCCTGCTGCATCCGCTGAATTTCCGTCCGCTCCAGCCGGGGCATGTGCCGCTGGCGGGGGCCACCGCGGAGGCGCGCGATCTCGCCTTCGGCCAGCAGTTAGTCACCGACACCGGCCTGCTCTGGGCGCGCGACCGCATCGAGTCCCGGGCGCAGGCGCTCGCAGCGCAGGCGCAACTCCGCGCGCTGGACCTGCGCAAGCTGCGCGTGGGCGTGGAGTTTGACCGCTGGTCGGAGGATGCGGCGCATGGCAGCGCGCATCTCAGCGCGTCTGAGTGGATCCCTGGTATGGGCGTGCAGCCCGCGCCGGGCAAAGCGGCGGAATGGTACGCGCTCCAGGATGCCTATCTCGCCGAGCCGACCGATGCGCGCTTCTACGCCGCCTATGATCGGATAGACGCGCTGCTCGTCCCCATCGAACCGGCGGGCTACGAACGCGGCCAGGCGTGGAGCCTTCTGAAATACAAATCCGTCCAGCTCGCGCAGCACCTGATGCGTCACGAATCGCTGGGCCTGCCGGACGCGCTGGCCGGGACCACCGGCGGCATCGTGGCGCGGCGCAGCACCGCCCTCGCGCGGAATCCACTCTTCCGCACCGGAGATCACGTGCGCCGCTTTCCGCTACAAAACGACGCCGCGAATCCCTCCACCACGTTCCCCGCCTTTGTGCAAAACACGCTGCCGTCCAGCCAGACCGCCCTGCGCGACATGAACGAAAACTTCTTCCGCGTCTGGTTCTGGATGGGCTGGAGCCACGATCCCGCGCTCCTGCTCTCCGACAGCATTTTCCAGACGGTGGAAGGCGACTACCTCTACTCCAGCCTGCTCGCGCGCTCCAAGCTGCACCATGCCTTCGTCGTCGCCATGACCTCCGTGGCGAAAGCGAATGCCGCCGCGTGGTTCACGGCCTCCGGCGACGGCGTGCGCGGTCATGGCAAGTGGGCCGCGTTCAATCCCTTCATGGTGCTCCACCACATCGAGCGGAACCGCAACGAGCCGCCCGCCGGCGACGCCCGCCGCGCGCTGCACGACCGCATGTTCTCCAATACCGCGCGCCTCTGGATCTACCTCGTGCAGGATGATCTGGAGCGCACCGCCAGCGTCTATGACCGCGCGCTGGTGCGCGGCTGCATCCGCTTCGCCCGCGCCTGGCTCAACAACACAGAACCGGCGCTGGACCACACCGCGCTGGATGCCGTGATCGCCGACATCGAGCAGCGGCTCAACACCGCACAGGAACTGCGCACGGACTTCACCGGTCAGGATCTCTCCGGCGGGCTGCCGTTCTGAGCGGGCGACCCTGCTCCCGCCTGCGGTAAATTTTTCGCCACACGCGGCGACGGATGCTTCATATTACTGCGATGTCTGCTCCTCCTTCCGCCAGCGAATGCTTCGGCTGCGGCGCGCCGCTGAAAGCCGGCGCGCTGGATGGACTGTGCGCGCGCTGCCTGCTTGGAGCATTGATGAATGACGAGCCGGTTCCCGTCGCGGCCCCGGCGGCGGAGCGGTTTGGTGATTATGAATTGCTCGGCATGATCGCGCGCGGCGGCTCGGGCGTGGTGCATCGCGCGCGGCATGTGGACCTGGACCGCGTGGTGGCGTTGAAGATTCTGCCTCACGGTCTGGATGGCGATGCGGAGTTTCTGGAACGCTTCCGCACGGAGGCCGCGGCGGCGGCAAGCCTGGAACATCCGCACATCGTGCCGGTCTATGATTTTGGTGCGCACGACGGGCGGCATTTTCTGGCGATGAAGCTCATCGAAGGTATGTCCGCCGCGCAGCGCATGACGCCAGGAGAAGCGGCGCGCCGGCTGGTGACGATCGCGAGCGCCGTGCATCACGCACACCAGCGCGGCGTGCTCCACCGCGACCTCAAGCCGGCGAACATTTTACTCGATGCCAAAGGCGCGCCACATCTCACGGACTTCGGCCTGGCGAAACTCACCGCGCGCGACGCCACCATCACGCGCACGCGCGCCGTGCTGGGAACACCCGCCTACATGGCGCCGGAGCAGGCCGCGGGGAAAACGCGGGAGATCACCACCGCGGCGGATGTTTATGGACTCGGCGCGGTGCTCTACCACTGGCTCACCGGCGCGCCGCCGTTCGCCGGCGGCACCACGCTGGAAACGATCCGCCTCGTCATGGACCAGGAGCCGGAGCCGCCCGCGCGCCGCTGCCGCGACGTGGACCGCGACCTCGAAACCATCTGTCTGAAATGCCTGCGCAAGGAACCGGCGCAGCGCTATGCCTCCGCCGACGCGCTCGCCGAAGACCTGGAGCGCTGGCTGCGCCACGAGCCGGTGCTGGCCAGGCCCGTCAGCACGCTGGAGCGGGCGCGAAAATGGGTGCGGCGGAATACGGCGCTGGCTGCCGTGCTGTCGGTCTCGGTGATTGCGCTGCTCACGGCGGCGCTGGTGCTGTGGCGGCAGAATGTGCATCTCGAATCCGCGCGCGGCGAAGTCAGCGGCCTCGCGGAAACGCAGCGGCGGGATTTGGTGAGGCTGCACGTCGCCACCGGCAATCGCCTCGCCGCGGAAGGCGACGGCTACGCGGCGCTGGCATCGTTCGCCGAAGCCGCCGCGCTGGATGCGCAAGATGCGGAGCGGCTGGCGATGCATCAGTTCCGTTTCGCCGCCACGCTGGCTCAATTGCCGGCGCGCGAACACGCGTGGCAGCACGACGGCGTCGTCTTCTCCGCCAACTTCAATGATGACGGCACGCGCGCCGTCACGGCTTCCGCGGACCAGACCGCGCGCGTCTGGAATGTGGTCACCGGTGCCGCCGTCACGCCGCCACTGCCGCACGCCGGCGCAGTGTGGTGGGCCGGATTCGCCGCGAAGGGCACGCGCGTCATCACGCGGACGAAAGCCGGCGAAGTGTTCCTCTGGGACGCGGCGACCGGTGCGCCGTGCGGCGGGCCATTCGCCGGGCGCAGCGATCTGCCCAGTCTCCAGGACGGCCTCGCCAAAGCGGTTGCGCTCTCGCCGGATAGCGAAGTTTTTGCCTTGCTGAAAGCACAAAGCGTGGAACTCCGCCAGACGAGGGATGGCGCGCCGGTGCGCACATTGGACGGCACGCCGCAGCCCGGCGGCGCGGCCTGGACCGCGGACGGCGCGCGCCTTGCAGTGGCCTGTGAGAATGGAGAGGCGCTGGTCTTCGATGCCGCGAACGGCGCGGTATTGCACACACTGCCGCCGGGCCTGGCCCGCCGCGTGAAGCACGCGCCCATCGGCTGGCGCAGCGCCGCATGGTCGCCGGACGGCACGCGCCTCGCGCTCACCGACCGCGTGTTTTCCGCACGCGTGCTGCCGGCGGAGGTGAGCACAATTTCCGCGCCTCTGGTGCATCATCACATGGTGCTCGGCAGCGCGTGGAGCCAGGACGGCCGCCGCCTGCTGACGTGGAGCTATGACAACACGCTGCGCCTGTGGGACGCCACCACGCTCCAGCCCGCCATGCCGGCGGTGCGGCATCGCGGGCCGGTTTTGGATGCCGCATTCAGTCCGGACGAGAGATGGATCGCCAGCGCCTGCCGCGATGGGACCGTGAATCTGCGCGATCCGGCCACCGGCGAGCGCAGCGGCCCTGTGCTGCGCCACCAGGCCAGCGCGATGGACGTCGCCTGGAGCCGCGATGGCGCGCGCCTGCTCACTGCCGGCGCAGATGGACTGGCGCAGCTTTGGAAAGTGTCAGGCCTCGCCGGGCCGGAGGTCGAATGCCGGCACCAGGGAGCAGTGGAAAGCATCGCGGTTTCGCCATCGGGCCAACTCGCCGCGGCGCTGGTGCTGGAGAAGGAGATGCCCGTCTGGCACCTGCCCGACGGCGTGCGAGTGGCCGCGCTGCCGCATGGCGGGCCCGTCGCCAGCGCCGCGTGGATTGATGAACAGCACCTGCTCTCCGTCACCGGCGACGGCACGCTGCGGCAATGGGACCTGCCGGCGGCGAAACTCACGCGCACCGTGCAGGTGCCGGGCCTCGCGGCTGAGAAACTGCGCAGCCTGCGCCTCTCGCCGGATGCTCGTTACCTCGCCGCCGTTTTCAAGAACGCTCCCGCCGCGCTCATCGCCACACACAGTCTGGAGAGCAGGGAACTGGACAGGACTCCCGCGCTCCAGGCCGTATGGTCCACGGATGGCAGCCGCCTGATTACCGCGCACCCTGACGGCCGCGCCGCGCGACTCGTCATCCACCATGTCGGCGGCGGCGAAAGCCCCATCACCCTGCGCGCCGCGCAGCACCTCTTCGCCGTGGATGCCGGCGCGCGCCGTCTGGCCCTCATGGACGAGCGCTACGGCGTCACCATTCTCGATCGGCAGACAGGCGCAACCACCGCCGCTATGCCGCACGATGCGGTGCTCCACACCGCCTGCTTCACCGCCGATGGGCGCATCCTCGCGACAGGCTCACAGGACGGGATGCTGCGCCTCTGGGATGCCGCCACCGCAGAGCCTCTATCCCCACCGCTGCCGCACGCCTCGTGGATCATGTGCGTTGTCGCCCCGGATGACGGCCACCACTTTTACACCGGCGCGAACGGCGGCGTCCTCAGCGCATGGACGGTGCCGGCGACGGCGCGCACGCCAGAGGAAATGCGCCGGGCGGTGCCGTAGGAGCGGCAATCGCATTCAGCAAGTGCCCCTGCGTCCGCCGTTTCACTTACTGCCGATGCAGTAGAGGAACTTGTTGGAGCGGATGAACAGCCGGTCCCCTGAGATTGCCGGGCTGGCATTGAATACACCGCGGCCGTTTTCCAGGATGGCGCTGGAGAGGACTTTGAATTTCGGCTCCGCGCTGACGACCACTGACTGGCCACCGCGGCCCATGAAATAAATCTTACCGCCGACAAGAACGGGTGATGCGTAGATCTGACCGGGGTTGGGTTCCAGCCGCTCGGAGTAAACGAAATCGCCAGTCTTCAAATCTACACAGTGAACGAGCGCGAGGTTTTCGTGCGCGAAATAGAGGTGCCCGCCTTGGATGACCGGTGAAGGAACATTGGTGCCCTTTTGCAGCGTCCACAGCCGGTGGCTCGCGGTGACATCGCCGCTGCCGCCCAAGCGCACCGCCAGCCCGCCGACGCCGCTCCGTCCACCGACGGCATAGACGATTCCGTCCTTCACCAGCGGCAGCGGACACATATACCAGGCGATGCCGGTCTTGCACTGCCAGAGCGGCTTGCCGCTGACGGCATCGAACGACTGCACCTCGCCGGCCAGTGCCATGATGACTTCGGACTTCCCTCCTGCGCCGGGAGCCAGCACCGGCGCGTGCCAGGACTCTTTGATTCCCCCGGCCTTCCAGACCTCCTGACCGGTCGCCTGGTCGAGCGCCACCAGTGATTCGCTCTCCACACTAGCGTTCACAAGCACCGTCTTCTGATGCAGTGTCAGCGACGCGGCAGAACCCCAGCCGTTAAGCTCGGAGCCGACCTTCTTGTTCCACAACTGTTTGCCGGAATGATCGAAACAGAAGACGCCGGACTTGCCAAAAAAGACGAAAACGTGGGTGCTGTTCGCCACCGGTGTCGCCGAGGAATAGCCGTGATCCTCGCGTATCTTGCCCTGTTCCGGCAGCTCCGACTCCACGGTTTTGTCCCAGAGGATTTTCCCCGTAGCGGCATCGCAGCAGATCACATGGCGGACCACATCATCCGCGCCGCCGACGCCCGCGGTGAGAAAGAGTTTCCCTCCAACGATCACCGGACTGGAAGCGCCCACACCGGGCAGCGGCGTTTTCCAGACGATGTTTTCCGTGTCGCTCCAGGTGTCAGGCAACTTCGCCTCCGCCGTGCCCTTGCCGCCTGGACCATGGAACTGCGGCCAGTCGGCAGCGGTGAGAGGCAGGCAGAGACTGAGCAGGATCGGAAGGAATAGAGTGCGCATGGCGAGAGGGTGAGAGGGTGAACCGAAACCACCTCGCCGGCAATATATTTCCTGCGCTGCATTCGCGGAACGCGCGGGCCGTTTCCAGATCAGACGCTTTGCAGGGTCCCGTGCGTGACGCCGAGTTGCGACTGAGCGCGGAGTTCGCGCCAGAGGTCTTCGCCATTCGTCTCGCCTGACAGGAGCCGGCGGTAGGCGGAGAGAGTGCGGCGGATGTCGTCGGCGTTTTGCTCCATGAGCTCCACGCGGAAGCGGCGGAGGCCCGCAGCGTGAAGATCACGGAAGTAACGCGCTCCAGTCTGGGCCACGGCGTTGAAGAGCGTATTGCGGCAGCCGACGTCGGCTTTCAGCGGGTGCTCCATGCCGACTCGGTCGCGGAGTTTGACGCTGTGTTTCTCACACGGCCTGCCGCAGTCAAGGAACGTGCTGCCATTCGACATGAACGCCGCGAAGACGCAGTGCTCCATGTGAAACATGGGCATGTGCTGGTGAATCGTCAGCTCGAACCACTGCGGCGGCGAGGCGTGCAGGAGATTGAGCACCTGTTCGATGTTGAGGTCGTAGGAAATCGTGAGGCGATCGAGTCCCTGCTGCCGCAGCCAGTGCGCGGTGAGGGGATTGGCGACGTTGAGCGAGAAGTCGCCGACGGTGGGAATGCCTAGCGCGCAGAAGTGGGCGATGCCGCCGGGATTGCGCACGAGCACGCCGTGAGGATTGGCGCGCTCGATCAGTTTGAGGAATCCCTGCTCGCCGCTCTTCTGAATGCGTGGGGTGCCGAGGAATATCTGCATCGCCGACTCCGCGCGCACCCAGGCGACGGCATCGGCATAGCCGCGGATGTCTTCGAGGTCGAGATAGGCGGTGCCGACGCCTTCTGCGGCACAGGTTTTGAGTTGCTCGATGCTGCGGCAGAGAACGGTGAGTTCGCTGGCGGGTGTGATGCGGGGCTCGGCGGAGGCGGCGGAGAGGAGTTCGGTGAGGGTGGAGGTGGAGGTCTTCGGTTGCTGCGGGGGGCTGGCAGCCCCCGCTACGAGGGCGCGTCTCATGCGATTCAACTCGCTCACGGGAATGATGACGTCGCCGGACAAGTCTGCGGTGAGGCTTTCCAGAAAGCATCGCGTGCCACCGAGACGTCCGAATTGCTCGCGCAGCGACTCCGTGGAGAGCGGGCGCTTTTCTGCGGCTTGCAGAGGCATGGCGGAGAAAATCTCGGCGCCACTGACCTCGTCCTTCACATGCAACGGCTCGCCGGCACCCCCGGTTACCTGGAGCCGCAGCGGCGTGGTCTGGCGCGGGAGGATGTCGCCAGAGAATGTGGAGCGGAGACGGCTGTCGAGCGCCTGATCGCTCGTCTTCCAGACGCGGTCGCCGGGTTTGATGTGGGAAAAGTCGAGCTTGCCGCGCTGAAAGGCCAGGCGGGTGCCTGACATCTCGTAAATGCGCCCGCCCTGCTCGCGGTCGGTGTCGCCGCCGGTGTCGAAGACGACGCCGTCGCCGGGCTTGAGCCAGGCACCGGCGTGATCGAGTTCCACCCAGTCAGAGCCTACTGTGCGCACGCGGCCGGCGAGGGCTCCGCGCTTCTTTCCAAAGCGCGCGCCGACGAGTTGCTGGTGATCCACGCCGTGCATCCAGCCGGTGAACAGGCCGCGGCTGAAGGTCATCTCCAGTTCGTAGCGGTCGGTAGCGAGGCCGTCTCGGCCTCGTCCTGAATCATCAGGCCGAGACGGCCTGACTACGGCATCAATGGCCTTGCGATAGACGCGCGTCACGGCGGCAACGTATTCCGGTGACTTGAGGCGGCCTTCGATTTTGAAACTGCTGACGCCCAACTCAATGAGGCGCGGGATTTCCTCCACCGCAGCGAGATCCTGCGGGCTGAGAAGGTAACGCTTGTCGCCGAGATCGCGGAGTTCGCCGTCCACCACCAACTGATAGGGCATCCGGCATGCCTGCGCGCACTCGCCGCGGTTGGCGCTGCGCTGGCCGAGACTTTCGCTGGTAAGACACTGGCCGGAATACGCGACGCACAGCGCGCCGTGGACGAAGACTTCCAGCGGCACCGGCTGTTCCTTGAATCTCTCAAGCTCGCGCAAGCTGCACTCGCGCGCCAGCACCGCGCGATCGAGGCCGAGACGGCTCATCACCTCGCCGGAAAGCCTGGAGATGATG
>JANOZA010000171.1:0-23766 GCA_031429155.1 Verrucomicrobiota bacterium
TGCATCGAACCGCAGCGCGGTTCCCCCATGAATAGCACCCGAACCGGGGGCCGGTGTGGTACGGGGATTAACACTCTCGGAACTCGGCCCGTTGATACTACGCGAGTTGCAAAAGTGTTACTCGGGAGCCGGGGGTGAAGCGAAGCGGAACCCCCGGACAGCAACCAACGAAACCTGAACCCCGGAGGGGTTCGCCAATGCGCAGTTCGCCGACGAAGCCAGCATGGGCCTACCCCTCCGGGGTAGAGGCTTCCGGGGCAGGTTTCCGGGGGTAGGCTCGTGCCTCGCCCACCCCCGGCTATTCATGGCGAACCCCGCCGGGGTTCCTCCGCGAAGACACCTGAACAGTTACCAAAAACCTTCACCGCGTCTGCGCTCTGGGAGCACTCACCAGCAACGGGTAACTGACGGCGTCGTGTTACGGACGGGCATTGATCTGCAGGAAGAGTCTTGGGAATGCGCTCACGTCGGGGAAGGTGTATTCCATGAGGTTGCCGGTGCCGGTGATCGTGGTGAGCGCGATGCTTAGCCCATTGAGCCCGGGGGCGAAGGCGATGAGGTCCGGGCCGGGGGCGCTGGCGGCGAGGGCCAGGGCTTCGCGCAGGGAGATGGAGCCGCCCGGCGGGGTGTCATTTTCATCCGCCGCAGTGGTGACCACGATGGCAGGCTGCCCGGCGAACCGCAGTTCCCCCAGCCCCACGCGGTCGCCGCCCGCCGCCGTGCCGCCGAAATGATTGTCCGTGATGGTCACGCGCACATGGGTGGCGACGCGCAGCGGGCCGGGCAGCGGCAGGCGCAGCGCCCCGCCGACCTGCGGGGCCGGCGAGGTGACGGTGACGGGGTGGGCGAAGGTCGTGCCATCGGTGGAGAAGGCCACGTCGAACGTTTTGCCCTCGTTCGCATTGGCCGAGCCGAAGTGATACCCCCAGATCACCAGTTCCGAGACGGAGTACAGCCCCGGCAGCGTGCAGGTGAGCGCCGGCGCGGGCAGTGCCCCGGGTTGGGCGTAGTAGTCGGGCACATTGGCGGTCGTGACCCATGCCGTGGTGCCACTGGCCGCCGCGTGGGTGCCGGGGGCGGCGAGCGTGGGCGTGCCGGAGAGGCCGTTGCCATTGATGAGATGCACCGCGGGGAAAAGGTCCGTCGCCGCGGTGGAGGAGGTGATGACCGTAGGCTGGATGAGCGCATCCTGCGCGTGGAGCGCGGGAGCGAGCAGGGCGAGGGCGGCGGCGAGGAGTGGACGGATGGTTTTCATAGGCGAATTGATGGGTGCTGTCCTCCAGCGCGCGAAGTCCCGCCCCGGCCCGCCAACTTTCTGAAAAAAACTTTTACTTCGCCTGCGCCATGAGGCTGCGCAGCCGGGCGCGGGCAAAGGTCCACAGCCGCTCCGCAGACCGCAGGGGAAGATCCAGCGCGGCGGCGGCTTCCGGCATTTCCATCCCAGTGAAAAAACGCAGCTTCACGAGGTCCGTGGCCTGCGCGTCCTCGGCGGCGAGCGTCTCCAGCGCCCCATGCACGGTGAGGATTTCCTCATCCGGCGCCTGCACGGCGATGATGGACTCTGAAAGCTCCGTGCGCTCCCCACCGCCGCCGCGTTTGGCCGCCATGCGCCGCCGCGCCTGCTCGATGAGAATGCGCCGCATGGCCTCCGCCGCGGCAGCGAAAAACTGCGCGCGGTTTTCCCATGCCTTTTGTTCCCGCTCCAGCCGCAGCCACGCCTCATGTACCAGCGCCGTGGCCTGGATCGTCATGCCCGGTGCTTCGTTCGCCATGCGACTAGCCGCCAGCCGGCGCAGTTCCTCATAGACCAGCGGCAGCAATTCCTCCGCCGTGCCCGGCAGGGGCGGCGCGGTGGAAGTGGACGGCATCGGATTCATGTTTGTCCAGTGTGGGAACCGCGACGGCGATGTCGAGCGTTCTGTTGCGGGAAAGGGGCATGGCTGTCGGCGGGCGACGGTTGGTGCTGGTAACTACGAGAGCGCGCCGGAAGTGACTGTTGTCCCGGGCTGGAACAATAACGGCATTGATTACCTGACAGGACTGGCTGTTAGCCATTCCAGTTCAGCGCGGAGTCCGTCGTCTTCGAAGCTGGTACGGAGAATGACGCGGGTGATGCCCGCGAGGATGCCGGGATCTGCTTTGGCGCCTTCGGCGGTTAGGATTTCGCCTTTCGCGGTGAGGATCGCGGGCACGGTCAGCGGCCGTTCAGCAGTGAACCGGATTCCGTGAGGAAGCGAGGTGGACATACCCATGGATGCGAACTGCCTCTCCTGCGCTGTGGTGCTGTCTATTCCCAGCGCGTCCATCCACGGCAGGAGTTCTGAACAGGCGGAGAGAACGGCGCTGCGCCGGTCGTTTTGCGCCTGAAACAAAGCGGCGGGAGCGCCGGACTGGAGCGCTGCGGCATTCATTCTAATAACCGCGGAGCCGCGTTCGGGCGGGGCGGTGCCGGTGACAGTCAGGCGATTGGACCACGGGTGATTGGAGAGATGGAGCCAGCCGTTCTCAACTTTCAGGTCCACGTGAATCTGGGCGAATCCGCCGAAGTCGAGCACGTAGAGCCGGCGATCGTCGCCTTCGCGGGTGACGCGCCGCACCTGCAACCATGAGGATTGGCCCAGCCAGAATGCGCTGTCGGGGAGCGACATCGCGCGGGCTTCATTCTCGAGTTCAAAGAACGCATCGAACGGCCGCGTGAGCATGGCGGCGAGCAGCCCTATGCCTGCGAGTTCATTCGCTCCGTTTCCTCCAAAAACGCCGCCGAGTTGCTGCATTCCGCCGATGCCGCCCAGTTGCAGGACGGGATCAGAATCCGGAAAAGCGATAGCGGCGCGTCCTGTCAGGCCGGTGTCGCCGGCCAGCGCGGGAAACATCCCGGCGCCAGCGGCCAGGGCGGCTGGCTTTACTGCAATGGCCAGGAGGGCGACCGGTTCCGGCTGGAGCAGGGGAACCGCCGCAGGACGGGTGGTGTCGAGATTTTCCTTCAGGCCTTTGTAGAGGGAATTGTCCACGAGTGGCAGGATGAACGTGCTCATCGCCCACGCACCGGGGGCCGTCTCATCGAGGCGGATGGCGATAGGGTCAAAGTAGCGGCGCCAGTAGTCCTGATAGCGCTGGACGTAGGAGGAATACATTTCCGCCTCCGCAGCCGTGACTTCCCCGACGGGAAAAGCGCTCAGAGGCTTGAGGTCCGGGAGGCTCCCCCAGGTGTTGGACGCGGCGAGGGGACCGCCGGCGAGGGTGACGTCTTTGAAGAGCGCGGGAACATCCCTGGAGCTGAGCGGAGCCGGCGGTTCCCAGCGATTCGCAGATGGGCGGAAGCCGTGTGCGTAGCCGGTGCGAATCAGGGTGTCCCTGTCGGCCGCGGCTGCTCCGTGATCGAGCTGATAGAGCAGCGCGGCGGCGGTCAGTGCCTCGATTCGTTCCCGGGCCGCCAGCCTGCGGTGCTGGCCGATTTTGACTTCGGGGCCCGTGAGCCGGCGGATGAACGGATCGCTGAAATAGCACCACGCCACCGTAGCTGCGGAATCGGGGAGCTTCTGCCGCATGCAGCGCAGTTCATCCGATGCTCCGAGACTGCCTTTCCCTCCGGCGTCTGCCAGCTTCACCGAAAGCATCGCCTCCGTCCTGCTGGTGGAAGCGATGAGCACATTGCCGCGGCGGGCGACATGGCACTGGCCAGTCTTTCCGGGGACCGTGAGGACTTCGTCGGTTTCCGGCAGCACTTTGAAAAGAGCGGGGCCGCCGCCGTCCTTCATTCTGATCAGGAAAGTGATGTCGGTGGCATCCCGGATGAAGAGGTCAGGCAGGGTAAAGGCGACGCTTTCCGCCTGACCTGCTTCGATCCACGCCCGGACTGTCTTTTCATCCAGCCCCAGGCGAGCGAGGTATTTTTCCCAGAGCCGGTAGTCGGGCATGCCGTCAACGGTGGGGGAGGACAGGTGCTGGGAAGCCTCACCGAGCTGTTCTATTACAGTGCGGATGCGTTTGGGCTGCGGAAAGAAGGCGAAGAAACGGTCCGGCGGACACAACGCCGCCAGTGCCAGCGGCGGAAGATCAACGCCGCGCGCCATTTCCGCGAACGGATGGGACTTTACCGCTACCCCGGGAAGGCTGGAGACCGGAACCGGAGCGGTGAATTTTTTGACTGCCGGCTGACCTGGTCGCGGCGCTTCTATGTCGCGCAATTGCAGCGTCTCCGTGATGGCACACCGCCCGCCGAACACGGCCATGGTGTCCATGGGCTCGCCTTCGTTCCGGACCCGGAATGAACGCATGTCGCCGGGATTATTGCCTCCATAAATGGCTGCGGTGCCGTCCATCCAGCGACTCGTCACACTGCCGCGCGGGTGCGGTCCGAATTCCATCCAGCTTGCCGCGCGCCGGGAGGACCACTCTTTCAGGAGGTCCTTGTTCACATTCCCCTGGGATGGATCCCATTGGACTGAGCAGGTCCGCCCGGAGGCGGGACTGGTGAATTTCAATTCCACCGCAGACGGATTGCCGCGGACCAGGCCACTGACGGTGTATAGTGACTCACCTCGACGGGAATTACCATCGTTTGGATTCGCAGAATGGGTCGCCATCACGGCTTGAGTAACTGACGCGGTTGGAGGCAGCGGCTCGAGCCGCCACGGAATGCCTTTTGGAAGTTCCACCTGCACAGCGGCGACGGTCAGCGCAGTCACGGGATCGGTGAAACGGAAGGTTCGCAGCGCCGTGGCACCGTCCTGAGCAGCGATCGTCTGAACTGAGAGGAGAACGACTGGCAGAGAGAGTTGAAGTTTCATGGTGCGCCATGCTATCGTGCTGCGGGCGGACCACCTCATCAATTTACACAATCGCCGTATCGGCACAGGCGATAGCGGCGGTCAGCGCGTAGAGACTGGCATTGGCGGCGGGCGGAGAGGGCTTTGTTGATGCCGTCGGAGAGGTCCCATTTTTGCGCGTTGTAGTCGCGGCCCTTCCAGGTGACGCCGTACTGCGCGCCGAGTTTGGCGTATTCCATTTTGACGCGCTTGCCCTCCATGCCGCGGAGTTGCTGGACGGTGGCGGAGGAAACTTTCACGTCTTCAAAGCGGAACAGAAACATCCTGCGCGCGATGGCTTCGTGCTTTTTCGCATCGCCCCACGCGGTGGCGTGGAGGCGGGCCATGGAGTTGTCGTGGTTCGGTTGAATGCCGGCAGCGTAGAATCTCATGCCGTCCTCGCCCAATCAGATGACGGGGGGGGTGGAATCGGCGCAGGCCTTGATCGCCGCGTGGGTAATGGTGGTGCCGGGGCCGAGGATGAGCGCGCTGACCGTGGCGACGGGAATGCGGCAGACGGGCTTTTGCGAACTGATCCACTTCACGGAGGAATCATCCACCTCCAGCCGGCCGTGCTCGAGATAGAGCGGCGTCCGGCGGTCGCGGGCCATGGAGAGGGTTTCGAGCGGGGGTTTTTCGAAAATGGGCATGGCGCGGAGCGCAGTTCAGAGTTCAGAAGTTCAAAGTGTAGAAGGCAGCCGGCAGAAGGCAGCCGGCAGAAGGCAGAAGGCAGAAGGCAGAAGGCAGAGCGGCGCAGAGTTCTGAGATGGAGGCTCTGAACTCTGAACTTTGAGCTTTGAGCTTTTGAACTCTGAACTTAGCGCGCAGCGCGTCAGATTTCGCCCTTCCGGCGGGCTTCGATTTTCATGTGGTGATCGTCGGGGAGGTTTTTGATTCTTTGCAGCCTTTCGTCCTGCCACTTTTTTTCGCCGGCTTCGCGGTCTTTGGTTTTTCGATAATGGTCGCGGCTCTGGTCATTGAGGTGGCGCTGGCCTTTGATGTCGGAGTTTTGCAGGCTGTCGGCCCATGCGGCGAGCTGGCGGGCGCAGGACTCGGCGGAAGTGCGCATGGCCTCCATCTGGTCGGCGATGGGGCCTTTGCGGAGACGGCGGAGTTTCACCGTGAGCATGGAGCGGACTTCGCCGGCAGAGCCTTTGGCGATGTAGAGGAAGTTGATGCGATCCGGCGTGGTGCCGCGCTCAAAGCCTTCGGCGATGTTGTTGCTCACGGAGAGCGCGGCGCGGTCCAGTTGATTGCGGAAGCCGCTGGTAGCGCGCAGGGCGGAGTCGTCGAGGAGATCTTCCGTGAGTTCGTAAAGGCGGGCGGCTTCCTGCCAGACGGGCAGGTCTTCAAAGCGTTGGTAGGACATGGCAGGTTTTGGAGTTCAGAGTTCAGAGTTCAGAGTTCAGAGTTCAAAGTTCAAAGTTCAGCATCGTGAACAGCAGCATCCTGTCGAAACGGCCGGCAACAGGCGAGCATTTTGATGGCGGGCATTTTGAATTCTGAGCTTTGTGCTTTCTGCTTCTGGGCTTTGAACTGTTGAACTCTGAACTGCTGCACCGCCCTACAGGGAGTCGAACATGGCGTCCGGTGTCGTTGCCGAGGGACTCTCGTGGTGGAAGTGCCGTACGGAGCGCGGGCGAAAGGCGCGGCTGGCAAAACTGACGGCCAGGTTCTGCGCGTTCGCCGTCAGCAGGGCGGACTCCTCACGGACCAGCGCCTCTGCCATGGCCAGCAGAATGCTGTTTTTCGACTGCGCATGACAGCAGCGCCAGCCCGCGGCTGGCCTCCAGAGCCCGGCGGCCCATGTCGTGAATGTGATCGCGCAATGTTATGTCTGCCGTGCCCGTATGCCACCCGCTGCGCCCTGGCAAGCGGCGGCGGCCGGGCAGGGGAACGTGCCGGTGCCCGGTGCGCGACGCAGCGCGGGCATGGCGTTAGCCAGCCCGTGTTAGCCTTTGCCAGAGCCTCCCCACGGGCCCGCCTCCCGTATCCCGCCGGCGGGTTTAGTGGGATCAACGTGCATGATGGAAGAAGGTTGAGGGTGGGGATGGTTACTGGCAGTGAGCAATTGGTCTTGATCAGCGTCTGTTTCGCCGATTCCGCGCAGCCTCTCCGCACTGCTATTCGAGATGGAAGGCGAGTCTGTAAAAGCTGCGCGGGACGGCGGCGGGTGTGAAGCGGAAGCCGCCGCCGGGGGCGGGCGCGGGGCCGCCGGGCGTCCAGTCGGTGCCTGCGCTGCGGGTGGCGAGGGTGGTCCATGAGCCGGCGGCGAGAGTGGTGGAGCTTTGCAGCCGGACGGTGACGGGTCGGGACCAGGCGTCAGGAAGATCAAGGTGGAGGAGGGGGTTGCCGCCGGCATTTAGCAGGAGGGAGAGGGGCGGGGTGGCGGAGGAAATTACGGGATCGGTGTTGGCGAGATATTCCATGGCGTTGGGAGCGCCGTCGCTGTCGGAATCGGCTTCTGCGGCGCGGGAGCCGGCGGGCAGGCGGGCGGCGGCCCAGAGGTCGTAGAGTTCGGCGGCGGATGGAGCGGTGCGGCGGACGTGATATTCGCCGCTGCCGCTGGATTCGTTATAGACTTTGAGGGTCCAGAGGCAGCCTTGCAGCGGGCAGTCGGGAATGGCGGGGACGGTGTAGAGGAGGGAGGCGTTGATGGCGTCCGGGGCGCTGCCGGTGTCTGCGGCGACGATGGTGCCGGTGTGATCGAGGAGCTGGAGCGCGGTGTTGGCGGTGTTGGTGAGGGTGCCGGGGGCGGCGGGGGTTTCGGTGTAGAGGCGGAAGGTCTGCCCGGGCTGGACGCGGAGGGACCATGTGTCAGTGCCGGTGGCGATGGCCTGGCCGGGCGGGGTGCCGATGGTGTAGCTGTCAATGAGGGTGCCGCCGGGGGTGCCGATGGCGCGGAATTCAAAGAGGACGCCGGCGCTGCCGGCGCGGACCTTCATGGCGCCGTAGGTGGTGTTGTAACGGAAGAGGGACTGTGCCACGGGGGTGCTCATGGAGTAGATGCTGCGTCCGCCGAGGCCGGAGATGAACTGGGTGACGCCGAAGCCGATGTTGAGCCGCTCGTAGATGTGCTCGTGGCCGCAGAACATGGCTGTCAGGCCCTGGTAGTCCTGGCCCCACTGCATGGGCACCTGGCTGCCGTGGACGCCACCGGAGCTGTAAGGCGGATGGTGGCAGAAGGCGAATTTCCACTGCGCGGTGGAGGCGGCTAGCTGCTCCTTGAGCCACTGGCGCTGGACGGTGAGGGCGCTGGCGTTGACGACGGCGTTGTCGCTGTCGAAGAAGTAGAGGTCCATGTTGCCCCACGTCATTTTATAATAGGTGAGCATGGGCTCAAAGATGCCGGTGGGCAGGCGGGGGATGCCGCCGGGGTTGGAGTAGAAGTAGTCGAAGTAGCCGGAGTGTTCGCCGCCATTCCCGACATCTGGGCCGCTGTCGTGATTCCCCGGGGAAGGGAAGAAGCGCTGCACGGGGCTGGACTGTTCTGGATAGCGATTGTCGGCGCGTCCGAGGATGTATTCGCCGTAGTAGTTGCCCACGCGGGCGGTCCAGGAGGGAGAGCCGACGGCGTAGTCGCTGCTGTAGTTGTGATCGCCGAGGGTGGCGAGGAAGTCCGGGTTCCATGATTTGACCATGGTGGAGACGTTGAGTTCGTTGATGGAGTCCTGTCCATAGTCGCCAAAGGTGGCGAAGGTGACGCCGGTCTCCGCGCCGCCGGGGCCCAGGAGAAAGCCTGCGCCGGCTTGCTCCAGGGAGGCCGGGGAGGCGGTGGCGTATTCGTGTGAGGCCGGGCCGCGATACAGTTGGAGGGTGTAGTCTGCGCCATTTACGCCCGGGATCATCAGCCGGTAGGTGCCGGTGCCGGGGAGGGAAAAACTGAGGCTGGCTGCGGCGGGGTGGTGCGGGCTGGCGCTGCTGGCGGCGAGGGTGGTTCCGCCCGCGTCCAGGAGGGTGAAGCTCTGGACTGGCCCGGAGAACAGTGCGGGATGCACCTGCTCACCGGCGGTGCCCTGGAACTGATAGTAATGCGCGCCGGCCCCCGCAGCGGGCATGGTGGCGGAGACGGCTGCGCGGAGGCTGCCGGCGGGGCGGGCATTCTCCAACTGATAGGGGAAGGCATTGAGGGGCTGGCCGGGGAGGCCGCCATTCACAAGGATGGTGAACCCTCCCGCGCCAGAGCCGGTTACTTCTCCGGCGGCGATAACATAGACGCCGTCTGCGGGCACGGGCACGTTTTCCAGGGAGTTGGGGCCGGGGTTGCCGCCGGGGAGCACGGCTCCGGCGGCGCTGCGGAGTTCGAGGCGGCCCACGGTGCCGGCGGCGGCGGAGCGCAGAGAAATGGTTTGCCCGGCTTTGAGGGCGAGCGCGGCGTCAGCCACGCCGACGGCGGGCAGGGTGACGCTGCTGGTGATGCTGCGAAAGAGCTGGCTGCCCTCGGGCTGCAGGCGCACCAGTGGACTGAGCACGAAGTCGTCCGCGACGGTGATGTTCACCAGCACCGGTGCCGACCAGCCGTCTTTGTCCCGCACGCGATAACGGAACGAGGCGGTGCCGCTGAAATTCGCCGCCGGGGTGAAAATGAAGTGCCCGGTGGTGGAGTTGAGGCCGCTGACGGTGCCGTGGAGTTCATCCTGCGCGGCGATTTCCAGGATGGGGTCGAAGGCTGCGCCGCCATTGTCGAAGAGCCGGTCGTTGGCGAGGAGCGAAGGGCGGGAGGCCGCGGCGGTGTCCAGTACATTGTCCTCCGGCAGCGTGTAGGCGTCTGCGGTGAGCACCGGCGGCAGCAGGGCATCCGTGACGGTGATCGCGGCAGGGATGGGCGAAGGCGGCGCAGAGAGCACCCGCAAATAAAACACGCGCACGCCGAGGTCGCTGCTGGTGGGCGCGGAGGGATTGAGACTGTTGTGGCTGGAAATGGCGAGGGTGTTCACGCCAGCGTTGAGGTTCACTCCGGTGAGGGTGTGCGTATAGGCATCACCTTCATTGGTGCTGGAGGTCCATGCGGTGTTGTTGCCCTCGATCATGAGGTCCCAGCGGTCCGGCTGGGTGAGGATGGCCACCGCCCCGGCTTCATGGCTGCGCAGCACCTCGGAGCCGTTGATATAGACAATGGCGGCATCATCCCTGGAGAGGGAAATTTCCATGTTGCGGGTGCCGCCCTGCGCGGAGTTGAACTGGTGCCGAAAGTAAGCAGAGCGGCGCATCCCGCTGACGGGTGTGCCGATGTTTGTATTTGGAAACAGCGTGCCCTGTGAACTGGTGAACTCCCCGTAGCCCATGAGCCCGTTGCCCGTGCCCCATGCGGAGTCATTCCATGACGGGGTGTACCAGCCCGTGTTCCACTCATCATCCGCGGTGGCGGGATCAACGCCGTCCAGGGGATTGAACCAGCGGAACGCCGCGCCGTCCGCCACCACGTCGGTCCCGGCACCGCCCCCGCTGCCGGTATAGAGGTAGCTGAAGGAGTCCGTGCCGATAAAGTTCGGCTGCGGCGTATAGACGAAGGCCCCGCTGCTGTTGAGCACCAGCGTTCCGTATGCCGTGGTCTGGGCCAGCGTGACCGGCAGGGCCGAGCAGTCATTGTCCCGCACATTGCGCCCGCTGAGCACCGTGGCCTGTGGCGTGGTATAACTGTCAGGCTGCGGCGTGCCGGTGTCGTCATTCATGATCGTCACCTGCGTGGTGCCGGCGCCGATCACCAGGTTTACCGGGTTTGTCAGGCGCACGGTGAAGGTCTCTTCCGGCTCGCAGAGGATGTCACCGTTCACGGGGATTTGGAAATCCACTGACGTAGTGCCAGCGGGGACAATGACAGTGCCGGACACCGCAGGGAAATCCGTGCCGGCCTGCGCCGTGCCGCTCTCCAGGGTCCAGTCCACAGAAGTGCCGGCGAACGCCGCTCTGTTCAGCCAGGCTGACAACTGAAGTGTGGTCGTGCCGGCGTTGCCCTCTGTCACCGCTGCGCCCGTCACGGCCATGCTGATCGTCGGCGGCGGCGGATCCGTGATGCTGATGGTCCCGGGTGGTCCGACTGATCCCACCGTGGGAAACTCCAGCACGACCTGCAGCGTCTCCGTGCCTTCCGTCAGTCCGTCGGCATAGGCATCAATGTAGAATGTTCCGCTGGTAGCACCCTCGTTGAAGTAAACCCACTGGCTTTGCCACAGGTAATCCGACCCGGCGGTCGCCGTGCCGTCCACGGTGGTGACGAGCACATACACCGCCACCGGCTGCGGCGCAGAAAGCTGCACGGTGATGGAATTGAACGATGTCCCCTCCACGATGGACTGGCTGCTCACGGTGAACCGCACGGAATCATCATCCAACAGAGTGCATATCGTGGGGCCGGGGCGATAGGATTTCAGAGGATAGGCGGTCCCGGTGTTCTGGCCCACGGAGATCACCTGTCCGTCCTGCATCGCGAACGGAGCCTGGGGTTCTGAGTATGGCTCGCTGCTCGTCCCCGCAGTGTTCCAGACGCCGTCGCTGGTGCGGGCGAACAAAATCACTCCCCCGTAGGTGTTCAGCGCCACGTGGCCATTTTCCAGCACACATCGCGGGCTGGTAAAAGTGTTGGACACAGAAGTGCCGCTCCAATCGGACCATGTCAGGCCCGCGGCATCACTCCGCCTGCTGCTGTGCAGATAGTAATCGGTTGTCGTGACAAGGTTGTCTCCGTCGAGGGCGCAGTAGCGGCCAAAGCCCGAGTAGAACGGCGCCGTCAATTCCCTGATCCGCGTCCAGGCCCCCGTGGTCGCATCCCGTCGGAACAACGATAACGAGGACGATTCCGGTGCTCCCGCAGCGATGAAATTCCCCCACACGGCAACGGACGTGCCGAAGTCCGGCTGCACGGTCGGCGGCGTGAGTGCCTGCCGCAGGCCCCATGCATTCCGTCCGCCGCGGTGGCGCTCATAGACCCTCACTTCGCCGGAGACAGTCGTCTGGCCGGTGGCTGCGGGATCACCCACGGCCAGCAGGTCATCGCCCAGCGCCACCACACGGCGCGCGTCCGCCGGCGTGGTCGTCCGCGGGATAAGCGCGTGCGCCGTCCAGGTGCCCGCGCTCTTTTCATAGACCCGCACGCCGGTGGATAGAAAATCCGCGGCGATCAGCCCCTGGTCCACGGCCACAGAATGCACGCCGCCCTCAGGCGTGCCCGCCAGCGAGGTCTCGTTCGCCCATGCGCCCCCGCTTTGGCGCAGAATCCTGACATTGCTGCCATCCGCCACCGCCAGCAGGTCGCCGTCCAACTCCATTGCTTTCGGCACCGGGCCGGACGGCAGGGTTTGCTGCAGAACATTCGGCACAGTCCGGACCGAGGGACTGCTGCTCACCACTTCCAGAAAGAAAGTCTCCGGGCTTTCGGACAGCACATCATCCACGGGGCGCACCGGCAGCACGGGATTCTGACTTCCCAGCGATAGTGTGGTGCTGGCGAGCACGACATCAGTGCCCGGCGTGGCCGTGCCGCTGGTGAGGGCCAGCGTGGCAGTTTTGCCCGGCTGATGGTTGGCCACCAAAGCCTGCGGCCTGGTGAATCCCGGCAGATCTTTTTCAAACCACTGCGCTCCCTGTGGCAGCGAAACTACCGTCACCGGCTCGTCATTGCGGATGAGCACCCGCGCTGCTGCATTCCCCAGCGTCGCCCCCGCCGGCGCGGAGAGCAGCACCTGGAGCACCTCATCCGCTTCATCTGCCACATCGCCGCTCACCGTTATGGGCAGCGTCTTGAATACCTCCCCCGGCGCGAAGGTCACCGTGCCGCTGGCCGCTGTGTAGTCCGTGCCCGCCAGTGCCGTGCCGTCTGCCGTGGCCCATGCCACCGAGACCGGACCGACCGCCGCCGCCGACAGATACACCGGCACCAGCACCGCCGTGGTGCCCGCATTGCCTTCCACCATTCGCACCGGGCTGATGGAGATCAGCCCCGACTGCGCCCTGAGCGGGGCTGCGGTCACATGCATAAGCGCCAGTGCAGGCAGGAGAAGTTTTGGCATGTTCATATCCTGCCACTTTTTGCGATGCTGCGGTCCGATGTCAATCCCCGCCGCAATTTCCCGGGAGAGGCATCGCATCATGGAAGCCAGTGATCAACGCATTCCCGGCAGCCACGCCCTTCATCCCGGGCAACGCGACTGCGTGGGTATCAAGTTCAGTATCCCCGCGGGTTGGCCAAGTGTTGTCAGGGGTTGCCCGCAGCATGGATCGCCGGCTGCGGGGAAAGCAATGAATTTCGGTGGAGGTGGAGGGGATGTCTGGCCGGCGGGAAGTGTTGCTCCGCAGGTCTTGCGTGTTGGGATGCCGGCGGTGGCGGGATCGGATGGACTGGGAGTCGAAGACTATGCCAGCGCCGCGAAAACGTCCGGAAGCATCACGGTGGGGCAGACGATGCGGCACCGGTAGTCGCTGCCGGGTTGGCTGAGGACGGGGCGCGGCAACGAAGGAATGAGGGCGCGGAGGTTGTCGAGATCGTCGAGGGTGCGGGCGCGGATGTGATGCAGGGAGTTGTCCTGCCTGTCCTGGACGATGCTGAAGAAACCGGAGAGAGAGAAGGGCCACATGGGAAATGAAGAATGAAGAATGAAGAATGAGGAGAGGAGAATGAAGAAAGGAGCGGGGGCGTGCAGGACGGTGAACCATTTACCGTCCTGCACGGGGAACTCCGGGGAGTCCCCTGATGCCGCAACACAACACGGACAGAGTTTTAGAGGGCGGAGCGGAAGAGGGCTGCGGGGAGGGTGCCGGGTGCGGATTCCAGGCCGTCGAGGGGATGAGGAAAGCGGCGGGCTCTGAAAATGCGCAGGGCGCGCCGCGGGGGGCTGCTAAGCCGGAGCGGCAGCAGTTGAGTGAGGACTTGGGTGGTCTTGAGGCGGAGGACTTGACTTTTCATATTGGTTGGTCGAGTGGGTTGCAAAACGATTCAGTCGTTTATGTGTTCGTATCATTTCACAACTTCTAATCCGCGTCAAGCGTTTTTAACGATGGGTAATTCAAGTAATCCAGAACAGTGGGCAGTCCAGGAGCGGCTGCGGTTTATCGAGCGTGCGGCGTATTGGCGCGGATGGGTCCAGCGGCAGGATGTGATGACCGTATTTGGGAAGGGCTCGGCGCAGGCGTCAGCTGATTTTCAAAAGTATCTGGAGCTGAATCCCGGAGCGCTCGCGTATTCAAAGAACCGTAAGCGCTACGAGGGGATGGAGACCATGCGTCAGGTGCTGCAGCATAGCCGACTGGAGGAGGCGGTGACACTTTTTCTGACCGATGGCGCCCGGCCTCCATTGCGAGGGGCGACGGAAGCTAGCGGCAGCGCATCGGTGGACTGGGTGCAATTGCCCGAGCGGGGAGCGGCGGAGGAAGTGGAGCGGCGGCTGTTCCAGGCGGTAATGCACCGGCGGCGCGTCAGGGTGCGTTATTTGTCCGTTCACGGGAGTGCTGATGAGTGGCGCTGGCTGCGTCCTCATGCGCTGGGGCACAGTGGACACCGGTGGCACCTTCGCGCGTGGTGCGAGAAGAACGGGGACTACCGGGACTTCGTCATGGGACGGGTGGCGGAGGCGGACTGGCCAGTGGAGACGTCGGCACCACCGGCGCCGGACGTTGCATGGGAGAGGATGGTGCCACTAACAGTGCGGCCTGCGGCGGGATTGACGGCCGAGCAGCGTGCGGCCGTGGCGCAGGAATTTGGGATGACGGACGGTGCCCTGACATTGCAAGTGCGCGAGGCCATGCGGCAATATCTGGAGAGCCAGTTGGGGCTGGATGCGGGTGCCGGGCCGCGATTGGAGCGGGCGGGAGATTCGTCGTAGCGTGTCAAAGGGCCACCCTGGCCGCCGTGAAGGCTGCGACGGCGGCATCAAGGTCCTCGGCGGTGTGCGCGGCGCTGACCTGACTGCGGACTCTCGCTTTTCCGTGAGGCACTACGGGGAAGAAGAACCCCACGGCATACACGCCCCGCGACAGCAGCTCTGCCGCCATCTTTTGCGCCACAGTCGCCTCGCCGAGCATGATGGGGACGATGGGATGCGTGCCCGCCCCAACATCGAATCCCGCTGCGCGCATGGCGGCGACATAGTGCGCAGTGTTCGCCCACAGCCGGTCGCGCAGTTCCGTCGAACGCGTGAGCATTTCCAGAATCTTCAGCGACACGGCGGTGATGACGGGGGCGAGAGTGTTGGAGAAAAGATAGGGCCGGCTGCGCTGACGGAGCAGGGAGATGATTTCTTTTTTGCCGCTGGTGTAGCCTCCACTCGCGCCGCCAAGGGCTTTGCCCAGCGTGCCGGTGATGATGTCCACGCGGTCCATGACGCCGCAGAGTTCGTGCGTGCCCCGGCCTTTGTCGCCGACGAACCCGACCGCGTGCGAGTCGTCCACCATGACGAGCGCGCCGTATTTGTCGGCGAGATCGCAGATTTCCCGCAGCGGCGCATAAGTGCCGTCCATGCTGAAGACGCCGTCAGTGGCGATCATCTTGAATCGCGCTCCAGCGGCGTCGGCTTCCTTGAGCTTCGCTTCGAGGTCCGCCATGTCGGCGTTGTTATAGCGGAATCGTTTGGCCTTACAGAGCCTCACGCCGTCTATGATGCTGGCGTGATTGAGCGCATCGGAAATGACGGCGTCCTGATCCGTCAGGAGCGTCTCGAAGAGCCCGCCGTTCGCATCGAAGCACGAGGAGTAAAGGATCGTGTCCTCCGTGCCGAGAAAGGCCGAGAGCGATTCTTCCAACTGCCGGTGCAGCGTCTGCGTGCCGCAGATGAACCGCACGCTGCCCATGCCATAGCCCCAGCGGTCGAGCGCCCCATGCGCAGCGGCCACAATCTCCGGGTGATTGCCGAGGCCGAGGTAGTTGTTGGCGCACATGACGATGACTTCGCTGCCATCCGCCAGTTTCACCCGTCCGCCCTGTGGTGTACCGATGAGTCGTTCGTTCTTGAAGAGTCCGGTCGAGCAGATGTCGTCGAGCGTGGTCTGGAGGTGGGATTGGAATGCGCCGTACATGGTGATAAGAGCGAACGATCTTTGCGGTCCGCTAATGGCGGTGCAAGGGGCCGCTTCCGCCAGTATAGAGCGCAATCTTTAGATGCGCCGGTCCACGGCGCTGCGGATAAGCTGGTACAGAGTTTCGAGGCGCGGGGCCGGGATCCCCGCCGAGAGGGCGCGGCGCAGGGGTTCTCCCCAGATGGCTTCCACCTCCACCTCGCGGCCCGCGACGAAGTCCAGCATGCTGCTGGGGCGGTAGTCGCGCATCGTTTCCGTGGCCGCGGTTTGGTCTGCGACAAAAGTATCCGGCAAGTGATGCCCAAGGCTGCGGGAAATGCCGATGATTTCGGTCATGAGCGCGCAGGCCAGGGCGTGCAGGGACGGGTCGGCGAGGATTCTGTCGGTGGGGATGCCGCCGCCGAGAATGGCGAGGCCGTTGAAGGGAATATTCCAGACCAGTTTTTTCCAGCGGACGGCGGGAATGCTTTCGGCGAAAGAGCACTCGATGCCGCAGCGGTTGAAGAGGTCACTGACGGCGATGGCACCTTCGTGGGCTGCGGGGGCATGCGGGCCGAGCGCGATCTGCCCCTGGGCGGTGTGCTCGATGATTCCGGGTGCGGTGCGGTTGATGCAGGTGAAGCAAACGCCGCCGAGGACGCGGTCAGCGCCCCAGCGATTCGCGAGGTATTCCTCATTTCCCATCCCGTTCTGGAGCGTGAGGAGAAGCGTGCCGCTTTTCAGCAGAGGTGGAATGAGTGCGTCGAGGGCGCTGTTGGCCGTGGCCTTGAGAGTGATAATGACGAGGTCCACCGGGCCGATTTCCTCCGTGCTGCCATAGGCCTGAACCTTGGGAATAGTGAAGTCGCCAAGGTAGCTTTTCACGGTAAGGCCGTGGCGGCGGACATGCTCCAAATCCCGCCTCATGAGAAAGCGGACATCACTGCCCCCGAGGACGAGCCGGCCGCCGTAGTAGCATCCCACGGCGCCGGAGCCGATGACGGCGATGGAAGGATTGCTGGTTATAGGACTGGAAAAATTCATCGCCGCGACGGGACGCGCGGCCTCAAGGGAGGAAAGTGCAAAGTGCGCGCTTTGCAGTCTCCTGTTCCCGGTTAAGACGGCTGCGTGTTTCAGATTATCTTCAATGAATTAAGCGCCGCCGAGATTAGCCAGTTGGATACCATGCTGCAGTTGGAACTGCTCACGGAATTCAAGGTGTGTCCGGAGGATTTGCAGCAGGTGGACGGTGAGCGTTTTGGCAAACTGGAGCGCGACGGCAAATCCCTGTACCGCTATCGGGCCAAAGGTTACCGCATCTATTTCGAAGTGGTGGATGGCGGAGTGCGGGTGCATCGGGTGCTGCACAAAAATTCATTGGGCGATTTCCTTTTCCGGAACGGCAGCAAAGTCGCGGGCCAGGAGGATGACGTTCTCGCGCACAGTAAGAGCTTTTGGAAGCTGATCGAGGAGGGGCAGCGGGCGAAAAAGGTGTGAGTGTTGGAGGGACTCCACGGCATGCCCGCGCAACCGTTACACTGTAAACACTGCGAGCGCGTCTTTCTGCCGGCGTCGGGCCAGCCGTGGAGTGCAGTGCAGTGCCCGCATTGCTCCGCTCAGATGAGAGTGGCGGACTGCGAGGTGGCGACTGCCGTGCGTGCGGTGCAGCAGGAATATCGCCGTGTCACAGAGCAGGAGGAATATGCAGCGGGGCTGGAGGCGAAGCAGCGGAAGTGGTCGGGACGGCTTGTGTTCGCGGCCTGCGCCGTGCCGCTGGCAGTGAGCCTCGCCTGGGGCGTGCAGAAGTTTTTGCGGGATCAAGATCAGGAGAGGCTGACAGCGTCCGTTGCGTCTGACGGCGCCTGGGCAGAGCAGGAGCGGCAAGAGATTCAGAAGTCCGTGCAGCAGTTTCTGAATGCGGAAACCTGGCAGGACATGCTGCCGAATGTTGCGGACGCAAAGAGGGTTCGCGGTATGATGACGTGGTATTTCCAGAGGCATACCCATCAGCCGCTTTCGGGGGCGGTGGAGATAAAGAGCATGGTGCCACTGGATAATCAGGGCCGTGAAATGCGCCGGGTGATGGTGGGCACTCCGGAAAGAGCCTCGATCTGGCTGTTACTCTCGCGGGAAGCGGATGGCTGGAAGGTGGATTGGGAGGCTTTCGCGAATGCCGGTGTAGAGCGCTGGAAGGCGTTCCTGAATGAGCCGGGTGGCAGCGCGGTGGAACTGCCTTTGATGTTGGCGCTGAAACCTGCTGCTGATGCCTATGTAATTAAGGCAGGAGGAGCACCCGACACCCACGGAGCGCTGGTCCTATGGGCCTTCGAGCGGGCCTATCTGGCGGCGGCCGTTTTGGAGAAAGAGTCAGCCCATTGGAAAGGCCTGGCGGACATCGGTTTCGAGAGAGCGGCAAAATTGATCGTGCGAGTGACCATGGTGAACCCGCTCGCAGACCCGCCGTTGGTGCGCCTGGATCAAATCGTCCAGCAGGGCTGGCTGCGTTGAAGGCAGGCCAGCAAGTGATTTGGCCAATGCTTCGAGGCCGGGAATTCCCGGGGAGAAGACTTGCGCTACGCTCTCAATGTGCTTATTACACTCTCGCTTCACGATCAAAATTAGGAGGCGATGTCCCTTTAGGGGACTAAATAGTTCATGGAAATTAAGAATTGAGTTGCTTTGATTACGGTTTTTATTAAATTAACCGGGAAATTAAATGCGGGCATAGCTTAGTGGTAAAGTTCCAGCCTTCCAAGCTGGCCATGCGGGTTCGATTCCCGCTGCCCGCTCCAATCAACGAAATTTGCAGCTTACTCCAACATGAACCGTTCGTCACTCCGCTTGGTGCTGGCCTTTTTGGTGCTCGGGCTTTCCGCGCAGACTGCTCAAGCTGCCGATGCCTCGGAAAGTGGGCCTGTGCTCAAGGCGATGAGAGCCGAAATCTCCGCGAAGCCATCCAGGGTGCTGATCGCCGTCGAGGATGCCTTGACCATGAATGAACAGGCAGCCTGTGAAATCGTGAAGGAGGCTATCGAATCCACTGGTGCTGACGAAGCCCTCGTTGGAGAGATAGTTTTCACCGCACTGAAACACTCCCCGGCAATGTCCGCTGTGATCGTAGAATGCGCGGTGGCCACCGCCCCGAAGGCCGTAGGAGAAATAAAGAAGGCGATGGAGAAGGCCCTGGGTGCCAAATCCAGTTCGGTGGTGGTTGACCTTACTGAAGGAAGCGGCAAGGAGTCTGCGGAATCAGCGACCGGGAAGCAAAGCGTCGGGAGTGGCAAGGAGTTGACTGGAAAAGGCATCGCGGTCGCCGCCGCCCCGGAGAAGGAAGAGAGTTTAGATTTCTCCTCGGTTGGAGTGGGAGGCATTTATCTCACCACTCCGAGCAACTCCTATCGTCGCTGTAGTCCGAGCAGTCCATGCTGTAACGGAGACTTGACTCCCGCGTGTCTTCGGCCATGATCCGGTGGGGGCTTCGCAAAATCTTATCAAAAACCTTGCCAGTCCTCCGAATTGCCTCCATAATCGCCGCCCCGTCCCTAAAATAGAATTTTGCACGAACTCATGAAAAACAAACTGAGCCTATACACTACCGTCACGCTCCTCGCCGCCGCTTCTCAAGCTGGTGCCCAGGGTTACCTAAACATCGGGGCTGATGCCGACCGGGACTTTGAACGCAAGATGCCGTTCACATGGACCGTGGGAGCACAGTTGGGCTACGACTCCAATGTGGGAGTGACCAGCAGCAATGAACAGGAAAGTACCTACCTCAGTGGGCAGATAGGGGTGTCGTATGCATCAGGTGACCGTCGTACGGCCCTCAACTACAGCGCCACTTACAGCCCGCTCTATTATTTCGATGCCCCTAACGGTGTGGATGATTTTCAAAATAACTGGCGGGTCGGTTTTGACTTCCGTCGCCGCATCAATCCGAAGCTGGTGATCACCGATTCTTTCTACCTCGCTTACGAGGTGGAGCCTGATTATCAGATCGGCGCAACAGTAGCCCGTCGGCAAGACCCGTATTTCTATGGCTATAACAGTCTGGCGGCAGCCTACTCCTGGAACCGGCGCTTCTCAACAGTCACCGCTCTCACCATCAGTGGGGTGGATTACGACGGCCCCGGCGCGGACTACTTCACGTACATGTTCAGCAATGATTTTCGCTATGCGTTCAGCCGCACCACCACCGGTGTGGTTACTTATCGCTTCTCTACTACGGATTCCGATGCTCCTGGCGGTGACTATGACTCCCACTACGTGCTGATCGGTGCCGACCATCAATTTAGCCCGCAACTCTCGGGCAGTATCAGGGTTGGTGGTGAGATCCGGGAAGGCGATAGCACGCCTTATGTAGAATCGGCTTTGACCTATCGCGTCAGTCGGAAAACGGATCTCCGCTGGTACACCACGTATGGATTCCCAACAGATGGCGGCATGGGGGATGCGAACATTAGAACCGGTCTCACAGCCTCCCATCGCTTCAACACTAGATGGTCCGGGAACCTCGGCGCACACTACATCAGTGAAGACAATGGCAGCTTTGATCAGGACATCATCGCTCTCAGCGCGGGTTTCAATTATAACCTCTGTAAAAACGTATCGCTCAACGGCGGGTACAACTTCACTACCGCTTCCAGCGATAATCCATTCGCTGAATTCGATCGCAGCATGTTCCAACTGGGCGTTGCCTCCCGTTTTTAGTCGCGTGAGTTGCGTTTTCTGAAAAATATTTGAACGAATCCAGCCCTCACGGTGTCCAAAGATGCCGTGAGGGCTTTTCGCTTCCCTGATGCCGAGATTTTTTCTGAATTCCGGGAATAATAATTGCGAATCCCTCATCCTGTCCAGACCCTCAACCATCACCCTCCCCCCGCTATGAGAGAGCAGATCACCGAAAGCAAAATGCACGCATTGGATTACTGGCAGGTAATCCGCAATCGCTGGGGGGTTATTCTCCTCACGTTCTTCCTCATCACCCTGGCCTCGCTGGTTATCATTGCCCTTTTGGACAAGAAGTTTGCCGGGCATACCAAATTCCAGGTAAATCTTAGTTCAGCAGGTGATGTCTTTGGCATTATCTCAAACGATCAACGATCCACTCAGGGTGGCAATTGGCTCGAGACTCAGTTCAAAACCATTACCGCTCAGGAGACCTTGTTGCGGGTTGTTAAAAACCTCAACCTTGAGACAGATTGGGGTATGACTGCTGCTGAGGCGGCTGGAAAGCTGGAACGCATGATCGAAACCGAGCAGGACCGCGGCACCGAGATTGTCACAATTACGGCGTGGAGTACCAAGGCAGAGGAAGCCGCGAATGTAGCTAATGCTGTGCGCGCAGCTTATGAAGAGAGGAGAAAGGCGATTGAGGAGGACCGCTCCAAGCGTCTCAGTCAAAACGTTGCCAGCCAAATTACTCTGCAGGAAGCGGCAGTCGAAAAGGCACGACTGGAAATGCTCGATATCATGAAGAAGCATGACATCGTGGACACGATCCCTCTTTCGTCTGGCACTGGCACGACTTCCGTAGTCCAGACCGGAATCAGTGACATGATAAAGTCCAAGGATTATGAAGCTGTGATGGAGCAGGATGTGGCGAAAATGAAGACTCAACTGGAAACCCTGCTTAAATTGGAGGGGGAGAAACTGATTCAAGGAGCGGCGGAATTGGGAGTCCAGAATTCCACTATCACTAAGGTATATCCTGAATATCAGAACGACCTGACAGCGCTTGGCTCCTCTTCAAAAAGTGGCTTCGGGCCAAAACATCCCAAAATGATGGGCCTCAAGGAATCTATTCGTCTAAAATATGAACAACTGTTGGCCGCTTCAGAAACCTTCAAGTCCACTCTGAAAATCCAATTGGACAATTCCAGTAAGATGCTGGAGGACGCCAGAGCGAGAACTAAAGGCAAGGTGACGGATACTGTGAACGAGCGTCAAAAGCAAAGTGACTATTCCACGGCGAAGTTCCGCTATGAGAGTCAGCTCCAACTCCTCAACAGCATGAGGGAGCACGCTATGAAACAGGGTGTGGACCAGGGGGTGGTGAAGAAGCCCATCGAGGTGTTGCAAGAGGCGAAACAGGATGTGAATCCTACAAAGCCGAATGTCATGCTGCTGCTAAGTATTGGTGCCGGTCTCGGTCTTGTCCTCGGGTTGCTGCTCGCATTCTTTCTCGAGTATCTCGACACCAGCGTGAAGTCCCTCGATGACGTGGAACGCTATCTTGGCGTGCCCGTGCTCGCTGTTATCCCGAAGGATGTAGGCGTTCTTCATAAGCAGAGCGGCCTCAGCCCCGATGCGGAAGCCTACCGGATTTTGCGCACGAACATCGAGTTCAATCGCCGCAGCGCCGACGCGAATGCCATCACCATCGTCTCCGGTGGCGCCGGTGAAGGTAAATCCACCACGCTGGTCAACCTCGCCTACATCTGCGCGCAGGGCGGTTACAATACGCTCATGATTGATGGTGACCTTCGCCGTCCGAAGTTGCACACTTTCTTCGACATCAACAATTCCGTAGGTCTCACCAACTACCTGACTACCGCCCTGATGCTTGAGGATGTGATCCTTCAGACGCCGATTGAGAATCTCTACTTCATGCCATCCGGCATTCTTCCCGCCGATGCCGCGGGCATTCTCAACAGCCGCCGCATGTCGGAACTCATCGCCGATGTGAAGAACCGCTTCGACCTCGTGCTGATTGACTCGCCGCCCATTCTTGGCGTGTCCGACGCCTCTGTGCTCGCCTCCGAAGTGGACCTCACCATCATCGTCATCCAGCACCGCAAGCTCCCGCGCAACATGCTCCTCCGCGTCAAGCAGGCCATCGAAAACGTCGGCGGCAACCTCCTCGGCGTCGTCCTCAACAACGTGGATGTCCGCAGCGACAGTCAGTACCAGTACTACACCAGCTACTACACCTACTACTCGCCCACCAACGTGGACACCAAGGCCAAAGCCCGCCCCTCCGTTCCCCGTGAGAAGGACGAAGCCGCTCCGAAACGCCCTGCCGCCTCTCCCGCCACCCGCGGAACCGACAAGGATGATTACTAAACCACAGCCAATTCTGAAACACCCAACCATCAACAACTCCATCCCATGAAGACACTACTCACCCTCGTATATCTCATCACCGGACTGATGATTGCCCAGCAGTCCTGCGCTCAGACTCTCACTGCTCTCAAGGCGGGCGATCCGGTCATGATCGAACTCAAAGTCCCGGCTGAAGACGCTCCAAACGTCAGCGTCAAAACCAACATTTCCTCCAGCGGCACCATTCGCATCTCCTATCTTGATCGCGAAATCAGTTCCGCAGGGCTGACGACGACAGAGTTGGCCCGCCGGATTGAGCAGGCTTACAAAGCGGCCGAAATCTACACCAGCCCCTCTATTATCGTCAACACTCCCACGCCGGAGGATCAACTTGCGCACATCGTCACGGTGGGCGGAGAAGTCCGCAGTCCCCGCGGGGATGTCGCTCTGCGGAACAACATGAGGCTTTACCAAGCCATCATAAGTTGTGGAGGTCCGACAGAATTTGCCGATATGCGCAAAGTGAAACTCATCCGCGGCAGCCGCTCCCAGGTCTTCGACATGCGCAAGATTGACGACAGAGGCTCCAACAACCCCATCCTTATGGATGGCGATACGATTCACATCCCGCAGGACTGATTCCATTCCCAACTCTCTCGAAGGCCGCCTCTGGAACCAACCGGAGGCGGCCTTTTTCGTTGGACGGTCGCTCAAGGCGAAGGCAGTTTGGACAATTTTTCCCGGGCGACCTCCGGCATCCTGCGTGGCGCAGAACAGCCTGCGCATCACGCCGCCTTCACTGCCACCACCAGCGCCTGGAGCGAGGCCTTCGCATCGCCAAACAACATCCGGCAGTTGTCGCGGAAGAAGAGGTGGTTCTCGATGCCGGCGAAGCCTTTGCCCATGCTGCGCTTGAGGACGATGACGGCGTGGG
>JANOZA010000172.1:0-31074 GCA_031429155.1 Verrucomicrobiota bacterium
GCAGCAGGACGTGGCCGCCGTCGGAATAGCCGAAGGCGAGGCGTGTCTGGTCAGGACTCCAGGCCAGGGAGATGGGTGGCCCGCCGACTTCTTTGCGGAATCGTACCATGGAATCCGTCACCGCGGCGCTGGCGGGCTGACCGGTGGCGGCATCGTAGAGGATGCTGCCGGCACCGAGGGCGATTTGTTTGCCGTCGGGACTCCACGCGGCGGCGTTGGGGAGTTCCGGGTTGATCGCGTTATGGTCGGGCGCGGCGGAGAGGCGGCAGAGTTCGCGGCCATCCTGCGCGGAGAGCACGGTGCAGAAGGGCGGCTGGCTGGTGGCGGAGATGAGGAGCAGGCGGTCGCCCTGCGGACTCCAGAGGATTTCATTCACCGGGTAGTCCGTGCGGATGGCAGTGCCTAACGCGGAAGCATCCGGCGCGGCGGCGGTGCGGAGTTCGATGAGCGCGCCGCGTTTTCCGAGGAAGCCGAGACCGTAGCGCGCGGGATCGAGATTCCGCAGCAGGGCGAAGCGCGTGCCGTCCGCGGTCCATGCGATGGCGCGCGCCCAGCGGAATGGCTCTGTGCGCAGCGTGCCGTTTTCCTGCCACACGGCCATGCGGCCAAACGGCTCGGCCTGGTGAATGTCGCCGCGGAGTTCGTGCTGCGGTCCGCTGAGTTGCAGTCGCGTCAGGGGGCCGGGCACGGCGAACTCGCCGGGCTGCGGGCCAAGGTTCCATTCGCGCAGCGTGGCGTCTTTGCACCATGAGAGCAGGCGGTCGCCGTGCAGCGCGAGGGAGGTGATCCAGCCAAACCCGTGGCCGTAGCAGAACTGCTCTGCGGTGCCGGTCGCGGCATTGATGACAATGGGTACGCCCGTCCAGCCGCCGTAGATGACGCGCTGGCCGTCGGGAGTCCAGAGCAGGTGCCCCACGGTGCCGAGGCGGAGATTGGAAAGGATCGCGGTCTCGGGTTTGTCAGGGCTGAGGATGCGAAGTTGAGAATTGGCAGTGCCGATGGCGAGACGGGTGCCGTCAGGGTTCCACGCCAGCGCCGAGACGCCATCCGGCTGCGGCAGCGCGGTCAGCAATGCTCCGCCGGTGCTGACGAGGCGGACCTCATGCGGAGCCTGTGCCGCCACGGCGATGCGGTCGCCTGCGGGATGCCAGGCGAAGGCATTCTCGCCCGCGTTCACTGCCATGAGCGTGCGGATCACGGCCCCGCTGTCCGCATGGTGGAGCGTCAGTCCCGTGCGGTAGGAAGAGGCGGCGAACTGCGTGCCGTCGGGACTCCACGCAGCGCGCGGCGGCTGGTACTTCGAGAGGTCCACGGGATCGAGCGACAGTTTCACCGTGCGTGCGCCGGTGGCGGTGTCCCAGACGGAGACGCCGCCCGCGGCATCGCTGGCGAGCAGCCGCAGGCTGTCAGGATGCCAGTGCAGCCAGGGCACTTCGCGGTCGTAGCCGGTCAGCGTTTGCTGCACGGCGAAGGTGGCGGCATCGCGGATTTGAATGAGGCGCGCGCGGCTCCTTTCGTCCGCCATGGCCGAGACCGCGAGACGTTTGCCATCCGGGGACCACGCGACGGCGCGCGGCTCGCCGATGCGTTTCTCCTGCAGCCGGAGCGTGCCCTGGTGGAGCTGCGCATGGAGCCAGTGCCATTCCCAGCCGCGCAGATCCTTCTGGCCGGGGGCGGGGAGCAATCCCTCCAGAGCAGGGGCGGCCAGTGGGCTGCCTTCGTGTAAATCATCGTAGGCGCGCAGCATGGTGGCGGCGTAGAGCGCGCGGCGTGTCTCCTCTGCGGCGGCCAGCGCGCGACTTTCGCTGGCCAGGGCGCGGGATTCGCTGGCCAGGGCGCGACTGGCTGACTCCCGCGCGCGCCCTGCCAGCAGCAGACTCACCACCGTGCCGCCCACCAGGGCCAGCACTGCAAACGCCAGCGCCGCCGCCAGCGCCGGACGCCGCCGGCACCAGCGCCAGATTTTCTCCACAGAGGAAACCGCGCGCGCCCTGACCGGATGGCCCTCGAGGAATGCGGCGAGGTCATCCGCCACCGCCGCGGCGCTGGCATAACGGCGCGCCGGCTCGCGGGCGAGGCACTTCAGCGCGATCGTCTCCAGGTCGCGCGGCACTGCGGGATTCAACTGCCGCGGCGGCAGCGGATCGTTCTCGCGCAATTGCAGGAGCACGCTGTCGGCGGTCGGCCCCTGAAACGGCGGGCGACCCGTGAGCACACTATATAATACCGCGCCCAGCCCATAGACATCCGTGCGCGCATCCGCCGTGCCGCGCAGCGCCTGCTCCGGCGCGGTGAATCCCGGCGAGCCGAGCACCTGCCCCGTGCGCGTGAAAGACTCTGTCCCCTCCATGCGCCGCGCGATGCCAAAGTCTGCGATGTGCGGCGCGCCGCCGGCATCGAGGAGAATGTTCGGCGGTTTCAAATCCCGGTGCAGCACGCCCTGTTCATGCGCGTGCTGCACCGCCGCCGCGATGAGCCTCACACATTGCGCTGCGTCCGCCGCGGCCATCGGCTGCGCGCGCGTCACGTCGTCCAGATTTCGCCCGGCGATGAATTCCATGCTGATCCAGCACACGCCCTGCTCCTCGCCGAAATCATAGACTGCCACGATGCCCGGATGCCGCAGCCGCGCCGCATTCTCGGCCTCCGCCTTGAATCTCCCGCGCGCCTCCGCGCCCGCGAACTCCCCGCCGCGCAGCACCTTCACCGCCACTTCGCGCCCCAGCCGCCGCTGTCGTGCTTTATAAACCACGCCCATGCCGCCGCGGCCGATTTCCTCCAGCAACTCACAGTCGCCCAGCACCGCCCACGCCGCGCCATCGTCCGTTGGGTGTTCCTCTTCCTGGATAAACACCGTGCGGCCCAGACACCGCGGGCAATGCCCCGCCACGCCACCCGGCGGCAGCGCGGTGCCGCACTGCGGGCAGTTGGAGAGCGTGGCGGAGGTATCAGTCATCGGTCCGGGAATTCCACGCTATCCTGCCGCGGCGATGACGCCCCGCCACGCAAAAGAGACGCCGCCTCGCTGGCCTGCGGAAGAAAAATCTTTCCGCCGTCGCGTCATCCGCCTGCCGCCGTGGCGTGGGAGAGAGGACTATGAATCTCCTCCCATACCTCCGCTGTCTCCTGCTGGCCACTCTGGCGACCATTCCCGCCGCCGCGCAGAACACCATCACCGTCGAGAACTCCACCCAGGCCCAGGGCTTTGAACTACACGCCGGGCAGATGCACTGGTGGCATCACCCGACCTTTCTGGATGGCGACAACTCCGTGCGGCTCTATCAAAGCGTGGAGCAAGCGCCGCGCCGGCTGGATGCGGGTGCTCCCACCGGTGGCTTTGCCCCGGCGGGCGATCTCGCCGCCTCTGCGCCCTACACGCCGTTCCTCTACAGCTTCACGCCGCTCATAGATCAAAGCGGACTGCCGGCGATAGTCCCCTACGAGTCCTCCGTGGTGCGCGATGCGGCGTGGTTTTACTATGTGAAGGAGGGCACCGTGCGGCGGCGGCTGGCAGCGGGCGATACGACTTCACCGGTGGAAAACGTGACGCGCTTTGACGGCTTTGGCTCCACCACTATCAGCGCCGCCGGGTGCTGTCTCGTGCAGGATGGACGCCTCTGGTATCACGACGGCGGCACCCTCAGCAGCGTGGCGCTCAACGGGCCGCTCCAGTCCCGCACTGTGGACACTCACTTCGTCACGCCCGGCGGCGGCACGGTGAAAAAGATGACAGTGAACCGCGGCAGGCAGGTGCTGCTCCTCACCGATGGACGGCTCTATTTCAAAGACGGCCTCACCGGCGCGTTCAGCGGCCAGCAGTTGCTCGGCAGCGGGGTGAATGATTTCGCGGTGCGCACCGACCGTGTGCAATTTCTCGGCAGCACCATTGATATGATCGCCATCTACGGCGCGGACGGCAGTGGCGTGTGGCGCTGGAGTCCCGTGCAGGCGGGGAAGGAATATGTGCCAGCAGGTACCAATGGCCCCGCCGGCCCTATCTACAGTGTGGCCCTCGATGGCAGCCGGCTTTTCATCAGCACGCTCGCGGTCATACTCGGACAAGGCTCGCAGCCTCACACCTGGCGCAAGGACTGGCCGCGCAATCAATGGCAGCAGCCGTGGAGCGGGAACTGGGACTCCATCACCACCACGCTGGGGCACCGCAATCTCCGCTCCGATGGCCTGTGGCTCTACGGCCTCGGCCACTTCAGTGGGGAAATCCGCGCCATCTCCACCGACGCGCCAGCGCTGCGACTGGATGTGGAGGCGCGCGGCATGGAAGTGGTGCAGGTCATTCAGGATTTGAATAATGATGTGCCGCTGCTCGCCGGACGCGAGGCGTGGGTGCGCGGCTACGCGTGGATCGCGGAAAACACGACGGCCTTTGGCAATGCCCTGCGCTTCCCTGCGGAACTCCAGGTGCGCCGCGGCGGCACCACGCTGGCGCGCCTCGCCCCGGTGAATGATCCGCTGCTGCGCAGTGCCAACGACATGCGCGCATGGCGGCTGGACACGGCGAAAGGCTATCTCTTTCGCGTGCCGGGTGAACTGATGGCCGCCGGCGCGACGGAGTTCCGCTTCACCGTGAATCCCTCCGGCGCGCTGCCGGAGACATCCTCCGCCACCCGCACGAACACCATCACTGATACTGTGACCGCCGTGGCCAAAGTGCCCACGGTGCTGCCCTTCGTGCGCATCGCGACCACGTTCGGCACCTTCGAGCCGCTGGGTCAGCCGGCCACTTATCGTGATAATCTGGAACGCGCCCGCAGTCTGCTGCCGGTGAGCCGCATCATCGCCATCCCGCGGCCCACCATCGTCTCCAAGCCGGTCGTCACCGTGTGCTATACAGACGTGCTCGGCGTCTCCGTGCCTTATCCCTGCATCGCGGACCGTTCCTTCGACATGGCCACGGAGCACGGTCTCGCCCTGCAATGGCTGGCTACCTATCGCTTCCTGCACCCGTCGTTTCTGCTGGATGGCATTCTCATTCCCCCGCTGACGCTCTCTCACGACGTTCACTGGACCGGCACGGCTCCCGTGGATGTCGTGAGCTTCAACGGTCTCGGCTATGGCCCCGGTCTTCCCGCGCTGTTGGTGCGCATGACTTCCGAGGCCGCGAGCAATGCCGGCCCGTGGGACCGCGAGCGCGGCGGGCGCTCGCTGGCGCACGAACTCGGCCACAACTATGGGCGGGCCCACATTAATTTCGGCGACCCCGACTGCGGCCCGGCCCCCGGCTGCGATCCCCATCCGGTGCCCGCGGTGCCCGGGCAGTTCGATGCCACCGACCTCACGCTGCCCACCACCTGCGCGGGCTTTGATTCCCTGACGCTGACTCCCGTGGCGGCGAACAACGGCGTGAGCATGGTCGGCGACCTCATGAGCTATGCCAGCTCGCGCTGGACCTCGCGCCAGACCTATCTGGCCATCCTGAACGCCATTCCGAATCCACCCGCCGCCGCCGCGCGTCAGCCCCGCGGTGGAAACGCGCCCGGCACGCTGCTGCTGGTGCGGGCCATGCTAAACCGGGCACGCACGGCGGTGGCCTTCCAGCCATCCTTCGTCCTGCCCGCAGGCTGGTATCCGCAGGACGCCGCGGAGGGCATGCTGGCGCAGGCCGCAGCACTGCCGCCCTCGCATCCGCTGCGCCTGCATCTGCTGGATGCCGCGGGAGCCAACCTCGCGGATTCCGCGCTGCTGCTGCCGGAGGAGTCGGATGAGGAAAGCACCGGCCCGGCGCTGCTCACGCAGTTCACGGCCTTCCCGCCGGCGACGGCGCGGCTTCAGATTCGCCAGAATGCCGCGGTCATTGGCGAACTGCCGCTGTCCGCGTCCGCACCTGTGGTGCAGGTGACTGCCGCCGCCGTGCAAAGCGGCGCGCTGCGCGTGGCGTGGTCCGCAGACGATGCGGACGGCGACCGGCTTTCCTTCGCCGTGCAGTTCAGCAATGACGACGGCCTGCACTGGACGGCCCTCGCCGCAGACACCTCGGAGGTTTCCCTGACGACGGATGCCGCGCTGCTGCCCGGCGGCACGCAGTGCCGGGTGCGCGTGCTGGCCACCGACGGCGTGCGCACGGCCACGGCGATGAGTGCCCTCTTCAGCCTCGCCCGCCGCGCGCCGCTGGTGCAGATCGGCGGGCTGAATGCGGGCGAGCGGATGCCCTTTGGCGCGCTGCGGGAACTGACCGCGGAGGTCACGGACAGCGAAGACGGCGTGATGGAGGATGACGCGCTGACATGGACGCTGCACGACCTCTCCCGCAGCTTGCAGACCACTGCCAGCGGCCCGCGCTATCCGCTGCACGGACTCGCGCCCGGCAGCTATCGTCTCACGCTTTCCGCCACGGACAGCGATGGCATGACCGGCACCGGCACCGCGGATTTTGCTGTCAGCGGCGTGACCATTCCCGCCGCGGCGGAGGCCCCCGTGCTGGATGGCGTGAATGGCGATGCCGCCTACGCCGATTCGCCGGTGATGCGCATGGACTTCGGCAGCGGCGCGTTCGCGCACTACTACGGCACCACCGTCTGCGCGCACCACGGCGGACGGCTCTACGTCTGCATTACCGATCTGCAAAAAGCCGCCGGCCTGGGCCGCGTGCGCCTGCTCCTGGATACCGACCACAGCGGCGGCGCCCCCACGGCGCAGGACATTGCGCTGGAGGTGAAGGAAGACGGCACGCTCACCGAATGGCGCGGCAACGGCTCCGGCTGGGCGCAGTCCGCCAGTCCTGGCGGAGCCGTCGCGCTGGCGCGGCTCGACAGCGGCAGCTCATGGAGCATTGAGTTGGCGCTACCCGATGCTCTGCTCGGCGGCTGGACGCAGGACGCCGGCCTCGCCGTGGTGAGCTACACCCCGGCCAGCACCGCGGGATCGTGGCCGGCGGGCCTCACCGCCAGTGCCGCCCCGTCAGGCTTTGCGCTCGTCGGTCCCGGCACCGCGCCTGCCGTGCCGAATGCCGCGCCCGTCGCCAGCGCCGGCAATGACCGTGTCGTTTCCACGGAAGCCGGAGACGCGGTGCTGCTCGATGCTTCACTGAGCTTTGATCCCGAAGGCAGCCCTCTCACTTTCCAATGGCAGCAACTCAGCGGCCCGGCGCTCGCGGTCCTCACCGGCGGCGGCGTGCAGCATTCCCTCGCCGCTCCAGAGGTGACTGGCACCGTCACCTGCGTCTTCCAGGTTACCGTTTCCGACGGCTCCTTGAGCGCCACCGATTCCGTGGCCCTCACCTTCACCGGCAGAGTCCCGCAGGTACTCACGGAAAGCAGCGCCGCCCCCGTGCGCTTGACTCCGCAGGGCCTCGCCGGCGCACTCGCGTGGCCCGGCGGCACCGGCCAGCCGGTCGTGCTGCAAACCTCCACCGATCTCACCGCGTGGCAGGATCTCGGCCTGCGCCTCACCGATCACCTCAGCACGGTGCTCTTCAGCGACGGCCCGCCCGTCCCTGGAGGCAAACGCTTCTACCGCCTCCGCGCCCACCAGCCGGAGCCGGTGCAAAATCCCGGCAACGCCCTGCGCTTCGACGGCACCAATGGCCTCGTCACCGTGCCCCACGATCCCGCCTTCAACAGCTATCCGCTCACCGTCACCGCCTACGTGCTCACCACCACGAACGACGCCACCAGCCGCGGCATCGTGGAGAAATACATCGGCGGAACACGCAACGGCTGGCTGATGTTTCTCCACCAGGGCAGGCTGCGCGCCTTCTACTTCCGCGACCCCAACAACAAAGTCTTCACCGAGGGCGGCGACTTCAATGGCCTCGATGGCGGCCCCGTCGCCGACGGCTTCTGGCACCACTGCGCCTTCACCGTGGATGCCACCGGCGGAAAGCTCTACGTGGACGGCGTGCTGCGCGACTCCCTCGCCTGGACCGGCACTCCCGGTCCCTGCACCACCACCACCGCACTCAAGTTCGGCAAATACGACACGCTGCCCGCCTTCTTTGGAGACATCGAAGAAGTCAGCACCTGGAACACCGCCCTCGCCCAGCCGGAAATCGCCGAAGCCATCCGCGTCTCCCCCAACGCCGGAGCGCCGGGCCTCACCTCACTCTGGCGATTCGACGAAGCGGACGGTCCCACCGTCTTCTCCGCCAGCCATCCTGGCTACAACGGCACCCTCAGCGGCAGCGTGCAGCGCGTGCCTTCCACCGCTCCGGTCTATCGCCAGTGACCCTCAAGCCGCCAGCGCCTGCGCGAGGTGGCGGAGTTCTTCCTCCACGCGCGATGGATCGGCGAGGCCCGCGGCGACTTCGGCGCGGACGTGCTGGCGGTATTCGCGGCGGAGGCGGAGCACGGCGGCGGCGATGGCGTTGCTGGAAATGCCGAGCGTCTGCGCGGCGGCATCGTAGTCGCCTTTGTCAGGCTCGCGCGAGAGGAAGGGCGAGAGCAGATCGAACTGCCGCCCGCGTCCGGCCGCGTGCAGGGCGTTCTTCATCGTCTCCAGCGCGCTGCCGAGCACGGACATGGCGAAGCGCCGCTCGAAGACGCGCTCCGGCGTTTCGTCCGTGCGCGGCTCGGCTCCGAACCACTGCTCCGCCGCCGCCATGTCGAGCGAGAGCGCAGCGATGCCGCCGCCGCGCTTTTGACGCGTGGCGTGGCGGTGTTCGCTGATGAGATAGTTCCCGAGAATGTTCAGCAGCAGTGTGCTGAAGCGCGTCTCCCGCCGCTCCACGCCAGCCAGCCAGTTCTTCTCCACCATCTGCGCAAAGAACCCCTGGGTGAGATCTTCCGCGGCCTCGTGCTCATTCCCCTTCCGCCGGATGAAGGCATACACCGGATACCAGTAGGCCCGCGCGAACTGCTCCCTCGCCGCATTCCGCGAGGCTCCCTCGCCGCCGGCCTCCAGGATCATCGTCCAGCGGGTGGTGAGAAAGCGCGCGCCCTCGCCGGCGTCCGCAGAGCGGTCCGGGAAGTACGGAGAGGGCGGGGCAGGTGATGGAGTCACTGGCGCGATGGTGAACAGGATTCGCCGCGGTGCCAGGATTTTGCCGTGGCGGAGGAGCGCAGAAAATTTCCGCGTCATCCGCCCGCAGAGGTGGCGTGGAAGGAGGAGAAACCCATCTCCACCATGCGCCGTGTCCTCTTCGCTCTCACCGCTCTCGTCATCGCAGCCAGGTCGTTCGCCGCGCCGCCGGCGAATGACCACTACGCCGCCGCCATTGAACTGGGGAATGCGCTGCCGGTGACGCTGGCGGGCACCTGCGCGGAGGCCACGGTAGAGGCGGGGGAATATAACGGAACGGGGACTTTTCTCGTGGGAGGCATTCACAGCTCGGTGTGGTATCGCTGGACGTCCCCGGTGTCCGGCTGGGTGGGTGGCACGCTGCCGGCGGGCGTGTCCTTCGCGCCCTATCAGGACGGGCCGGTGGTGCCGGATCGCAGCCGGGCCATCCGCAATATCGGCGTCTATTATGCCAACCCGTGGCTGCCGGTGCGCGTCACGGCGGGTCAGGTGCTGACCTTCCAAGTGGCCGCCGGCCTCGGTGCCGTGGCCGGGCCGTTCAGCTTCACTCTGACGACGGTGCCGCCGCCGAATGACGGCCCCGCGTTCGGCGGAGCCGCCGACCTCCCGCGCGCTCCGTCCGTGTCGGTCACGAGCACGAATATCGGGGCCACCGTCGCGCCAGGGGAAGTGCTGCCGCCGGGCGCGAATGTCGGCTCCACCGTTTATTTTCTGCTCGATGCCTACGGCGCGTTCCCCTGCGAGATCACCACGACGGGCAGCGCCATAGACACGGTGCTGGCGGTCTATACGTTCGATCAAGCCGCGCTGCTGTCGTGGAATGACGACGCGGCACCCGGCGACCTGAGCAGCCACGTGACGTTCACGCCGTCGGCCTCCAGCGTGTTTTATGTCATTCAGGTGAGCGGTTATTCCGGGCAGCAGGGGGAGTTCCAGTTGCAGGTGAACTACACGCTGCCGCCGGGTCCGGTGCATGATGCCCGCGCGGCGGCAGTGGACCTCGGCAACGCGGCGCCGGTTTCATTTTCTGTGGTCACGCACGCGGCGACCAGCGAGCCGGGCGAAGTGCTGCCCGGCGGCCTGCGGCGCACGCTGTGGTACCGCTGGACGGCTCCCGCCGCGGGCGCGTGGAAGCTCGATGGCAGCTACACTTTGGGCAACGAATCCCCGGCCTTCACCGTCTGTCGCGAGGTGCCAGGACTGCCCGCCGTGGAGGATGTCGTCACGCACGGGTTGCCTGCTGTCTTCAGGGCGGCGGCGGGGGAATCCTTTCTCATCAGCGTGGGCGGACGCCTCGGCTATGCCGGCTATGAAATCGCCAGCACCATCAGCCTGACTTCTGCGGAGGCTGCCGTGGTGGAGAACTTCGACGCCACCAGCAGCGGGCCATTGAGCGGCCAGGGAGGCGCGACCGGCGGCTGGGGCGGGCCGTGGGCTTACGACCCCGCGCGCAACTCGTTCGGTGATGTGTTCTCGCCCTCGCAGGCCGCCACGGCGCTGAGCGCGCTGAGTGTGGCCGGCAGCATGGGCGATCCCGGCGGTCGCCAGGTGATGATGCCCGCCGTGAACGGCACCGTGAGCCTGCGGCGTCCGCTGGCCACACCGGTGGGACTGGAGGCGACGTATTTCAGTTTTCTCCTGCGCACGGATTCCACCGCCGCCGGTGCCTATGCCGGCATTCGCCTGCGGCCCTCCAATGGCAACACGCACACCTTCGCCGGCAAGCCCGGCGCGGGGCAGACTGGCAAGTGGGTCATTGAAGACTTGGGCGGCGACAATCAGCAGAGTTTTCAGTCCTTCCCCGTCGTGCCAGGACGCGCGGCCCGGCTGGTGGTGCGCACGGATTTCGGGACCATGCGGGCCTGGTCGGAGGTGGCGCCGGATATGCCGCAGTTCTACTATCAGCATAACGCCTACAGCCCGGCGGCGCAGGGCGTGAGCAGCCTCGGCCTGTATGCCAATGCGGCGTGCTTCCTGGACGATGTGCGTACGGGGCCGACGTGGGAGAGCGTGACGCAGCCAGTCGTGGAAGCGCCGGTCATTTTCAATGAAGCCTGCACCCGGACGCCGTGGGATTTTAACGGCGACGGCGTGGCCAGCGAGTCCGAGGATGCCTACTGCGAACTGGTGAATCGCAGCAGCGTGCCGCAGGACGTCAGTGGTCAGGGCATCTGGCGCGGGACGGTGCTCTCGCATGTCTTCCCCGCGGGCACTGTGCTCCAGCCGCGGCAGGCGATCGTCGTTTTTGGCGGCGGCAGCATCACCGAGGGCGTGACCGGAGCCTTCGGAAATGCATGGGTGCAGCGCGCCAGCAGCGGCGGCATCGGAGCACCGCTCATGCTCCGCAGTACCGCCGCCACCAGCGCTGCGGTACTGTGCAGTTTCGCCGATAACCATGCCTTTACCCCCGCCACCCGCTGGCCGGAACTGATCGGCAGCGCGTGGGCCATCTGGCGGCACAACGACACCCGCTTTGTCCCCGGCGGGCACCCCGGCTCGCCCGGCCAGCGGGTGAACCTCACGCCCTGGCTGCCGCTCTCGCAGGCGCTCACGGCCAGCATTTCCCGCGGCAGCGTGGTGGAGGGCGCGGGCTGGAATGCGGCCACCCTCACCGTCTCGCGGCCTGGCTCACTGGCGGAGCCGCTCACCGTGCAAGTTCGCTCCAGCCATCCCGCGCTGGTCAACACCTCGCCCGACTACGCCGTCATTCCCGCAGGCGAGCCGGCCGTCACCGTGCCTCTGAGCTTCTACGCGGACTTCACCGAGAACCCAAACCTGAGCGTGACCCTCACGGTCATCGGCTCCGGCTATTTCAACGGCACCGCCACCGTGACCGTGCTGGAAAGCGACCGCCGCATCTACATCAACGAGATCAACGCCCAGTCGAACGGCGGCGGCGGCGGCGCGGACTTTGGCGAGTTCATCGAACTCTACGACGGCGGCCTCGGCTTCAAATCACTCCACGACTTCATCGTTGTCCTCTTCGATGCCGATGCGGTGAATGACGGAGCCTATCGCGTCATTGATCTGGCGGGCCGCATGACCGGCAGCACCGGGTTCTTCGTCATGGACAGCAATGCCTTTCCCGAACTCTCCCCCGGCTGGCTCACCAACGGCGGCGGGGCCGTCGCCATTTATAAGAAGCGTACCGGCAATGGCATGGGCGGCGGCGCAGCGGTGCCGCCCTACTACGACTTCCCGCCCGGCACCGCGCCCGTGGTGAATGCGAACCTCGTGGACGCCATCACTCACGTCACCGACGACGCGCCGGATCTCGCGCTCGTCGCCCTCTTCACGCCCGCGGGATCCCAGGCGGACGAAGGCTCCGCGCCGAATCCACCCGCCACCCTCAACGTCTCCACCGGTCGCTGTCCCGACGCGCGCGCTCCCTTCGACAGCGGAGCCTTCCGCCAGTCCATGCCCACACCCGGCAGCAGCAATCTGACGTATCCCGGCTTCGCCACCTGGGCCGCCACCCGCGGCATCACCAGCATGACCGGTGACGACGACGCAGACGGTCTCGACAACCTCCTCGAATACGCCCTCGGCGGTGATCCCGCGGATGCCAGCAGCCAGCACCTGCTCCCCGGGCCGCTGGACAATCCCTTCAACGAACTCCGCATGTTCATCCGCAAAGGTGCCGAAGCCGGCCACGATCCCCGCCTGCGCTGGGATGTGGAAGCCAGCACCGACATGATCCACTGGACCACGCGCGGTGTCGTCATCGTCCAGGAAGACTGCGCCACCCTCACCGCCGCCTTTATTGGCGCTACCCCGCGAGTGCAGATGCGCCTGAAAGTGACGAGCGTGCCGTGAGACATTAGGCTGAACTTCCTGCTGGCTCCGGATAATTCCGGCGTAAGGAAAGACATGGCAGACATCGGCAGGCGCAATCTTCTCAAAGTAACAGGCTCATCAGCGCACGGGCTCTATCTCGGCGGCGGGGAGCACGGCGACATCCTGCTGCCCGGGAAGTATGTGCCGCAGGGCGCGGGCGAAGGCGACACCCTGGATGTCTTCGTCTATCTTGATTCTGAGGACCGTCTGGTGGCGACGACCGAACAGCCCCTGGCGATGGCGGGTGAATTCGCCGGTCTGGAAGTGGTCGCCTACAATCCCGGGATGGGCGCGTTTCTCCACTGGGGGCTGGAGAAGGATCTGCTGCTGCCCATCCGCGAGCAGGGTGGGCATGTGGTGCCGGGTGACGTCGTGCTCGTTTATATATACGTGGACCGGCGCAGTGGGCGTTTGGTAGCCACGATGCGGCTGGACCGAAATCTGGACCTCGACGAGCCGCACTATGCTGAGGGCGAATGCGTGGAACTCGTCATCGCCGGCGAAACACCGCTGGGCTACAAGGCCGTGGTGAATCACTCGCACTGGGGACTGCTCTACCGCGCAGAAGTCGGCGTGGGCTTGAGCGTTGGACAGCGGCTCAACGGCTACGTTAAAACTCTGCGCCCTGACGGAAAGCTGGACCTTTGCCTCGATCCTTCCGGCTACGGTCGCGTGAAGCCGCTCGCGCAAATCATCATGGAGGAACTCGAAGCCTGCGGAGGAACACTCGCGCTGGATGACAAATCACCGCCGGAAGCCGTTCGGGAGCGATTCGGTGCGAGCAAGAAAGCGTTCAAGCAAGCCCTGGGCGCACTCTACCGCGACCGGCGTATCGTCTTTGATCCGCCGGGAATAAGAGTCCCGGGGAAGGAGTGATCGCGTCCGCAATGTCCCGGCGGCATCACTTCCCCAGATCGAACAAATAGCGCAGCAAGTCGCGCCGCTGCGCCTCCGTCATCCAGCCGGTGAGGCCCTCGGGCATCAGCGTACCGGTGTCGCTGCGGTCTTTGATTTTGTCCTTGGATACTGTGTCCGTGGCCGCTGTGCCGGGAGTCCGCAGCGTGAGAGACTTCGCGTCTTCGTTCGCCTTGTAGCCGCTGAAAACCTTTCCGTCGTGCGTGGTGATGGTGGTAAGGAAGAACCCCTCTTTTATCTGCCGCTTCGGCCAGAGCACTGACTCCGTGATGAGTTCCGGCGTCATGCCGCGGCCGATGGCTGTGAGGTCCGGGCCAGTGATGCCGCCAGTGTCGCCGACTTTGTGACAGCCGATGCACGCCGACTGCGCGGCATGGAAAATCTCGCCGCCGCGCTTCGCATCGCCGGTCGCGTTGACGTCGGCGATCAGCTTCGTCACGAACTCCGCGTTGTAGTCCGGCACCACGCTCGCGTTTTCCGGCAGGCCCGCGGCTTTGCGCAGCACGGCCATGAGTTCCGCATCACTGCGCCCGGCCGTAGCGAGGGATTTGAGAAGTGTGAGGGCCATCTCTGCGGGCGGCGGTAGTTTGGAGAAAGCTGCGGCCAGGTGCTCCGGACCGGCCTGCACCGCGAGTACGTCGGTCAGCAGTGAAGTTGAAGTGTCAGGGCCAAAGGCTTCCGCGAAAAGCCCTGCCGCCGCGGCCGCGCCCCGGGTGGCATCGAACCGGATCAATTGCCCTGCCGCCGCAGCGGCGACGGCACGGCGCTGATCCTGCGCCAGCTTTTCCAGATCCGGCAGCGCATCGCGACCTTTCACCTCCGCCCATGCGCGGACGGCATTCATGGCCAGCGATTCGTCCGTCCCTGTCGTCATCGGCAGCAGCTTCGCTGCGATGTCAGGATAACCCCACGCCGCCGCGAGCCGGCAGATCAGAGGCTGAAAGGCAGGACTGCCCTCCTCTGCCTTTTCCGCGAACCACTTCTCCAGCAGGGCGCGCATGTCTCCGGCGGGTTTCACTGCGCGATCCCGCGCCGCAGCGAGCAGTCCCTCCGCGACAGAATGCCTCATCGGTCCAGCACCGGCGGCAAATGCGACATCATCCGGGCCGCCAGCACCGATCAGCAGCACGCGTAAATTCCCGCGGTTCTCCTCCGCCACTTTGTCGCCCTCCAGCAACTTGCGCAGTGTGGGCCCCATCTGCAGCCCGCCGTCCGTTTGCAGCACGAAGGCAAGGTGCGCCGTGTTGCCTTCAAATGAAAGGCGACCTTCTTCGAGCGGTTTGCTCCAGGACGGCTTCAGAGCACGCACGGTGTTGGCCAGAGCGTAGTCTATAAAACGGTCGCGCGGGTGATCGAGCACGCCGAGCGCGAGTTCCACGGCCACAGGGTCTTTGAAATAACCGGCGGCGATCACGGCCTCCAAGCGCACGCGCGGGTGAGGATCGTTGATGCGATTGGCCAGCCGTTTGATGAAGTTCTCCTCTTCATCCGGCGACTCGGCGGAGACTGCCTCATGCGATTGCTGCGACCACACGCGCACGGCGAACGCCCGCAGTCGCGCGTCTTCGTGGTTGAGGCACTTGAGCAATACCAGCCCGCTCACCGCCTGCCGTCCGACCTGCACACTAAGGAGTTCGAAGAGCAGGGCGGGCGTTACTTCGGCATGCATCGCTGCTTCAGAAGTGAGCTGCGCGGCATCATCGCGTGAAGCAAGGAGCCGGCGCGCCTGATCGCGCACCCAGCGTTCCGGCGAGTGCAACTGTTCGATCAACTCCGCCGTGTCCATCTTCTCCAGCTCCGGACGCTTCACCAGCGGGCGGTCCTTCGCCGACACGCGCCAGATGCGGCCGTGGATTTTGTCGCGATTGGGATCGCGGTAGCTCGCCTGGTAGTGACCGATGACGGGATTGTACCAGTCGCAAATGTAGAGCGCCCCATCCGGCCCCGTCTGCACGCCGAGCGGGCGGAAGGCGTTGCTCGATGACGTGAGCAGCGGACCGAGGTCTTCGGTTTTGAAGCCGCTGCTGTCCTCGACGAGTTTGTAGAGCAGCAGTTGGTTCGCGAAATACACCGGCTTGCAGAGCACGCCCTGCAACTCCGGCGGCAGGTGGGTGCTGTTGATGTATTCCAGGCACATCCCCTTCACCGGCGACACGGCGAGCGCGCCGATGTTGTAGTAAGGCGGCGGATTCGGCCAGGTGCCGAGCCCCGGCGTGGTGTAAAAGCCCGGCGTGTTGTCCGCCGCGCAGTGGAATACCTGGCCCCAGTCATCGAACGTCACGCCCCAGCAGTTCGCGCCCGCCGCCGCGTTGCCGAAGAACCCCTGCAACTTCCACGTCCGCGGATCGAACCGCCAAATCCCCGCGCGATCAAACCGCACGATGCCGTGCGGCGTCTCGATGCGCGAAAAAATGTGCAGCCCCTGGCTGAACCACAGACAGCCATCCGGCCCCCAGCGCAGGGAGTTGATCATCTGATGCGAATCGCCGGTGCCGAAGCCGGACATTACTACCTCGCGCGAATCCGCTTTGCCGTCGCCATGGCTGTCCTGGAAAAAAGCGAGTTGCGTGCTCTCGCAAACATAGACTCCGTTCGCGCCGAACTCGATGCCCATGGGCATCGTGAGGCCGTCGGCGAACTTGTGAAACTTGTCCGCCCTGCCGTCGCCGTTAGTATCCTCGCAAACTAGAATGTAATCACTGTGTGGCTCGCCAGGAGTGAGCTGCGGGTAGCTAGGCGAACAGGCAGCCCACAGGCGGCCTCGTTCGTCCCAGCGCATGGAGAGCGGCTTGACTAAACCATCGGCCTCGCTGGCGAAGAGGTTCACTTCGAATCCATCGCGGACTTTGAAGGTCTTCAGTTCCTCCCCGGGCGGCTGCGTCGCGGGCTTCGGTGTCACCGGTTTTTCCGCTGGCGGAGGCAGGGGGTTTCCCAAAGCCAGGTCATGAATCCGCTCGTCCGCCTCGCGCAGCAGCGGCTTGTACTGCTCGAGTTCCTTCGCCATCGGCGGATGCTCGCCGACTCCTTTCCCGAAGGGCTGCTCCGTCCGGTCGCTGTAGGCAAAGGCCCAGTTCATTGCCTTCCAGCAGTCGTGCCACAACACGTTTTTCAGCGAGACGGCCTCGAAAAGCTGACGCCGGGCCGCCTCCTCTCTCGGCCCGGTCGATGGCTTTGCACCAAGCTGTTCGTTCCCGAGGAGTTGTTTCATCAGTTCTGAAGTACACCATTGGGCGCCGCCAAGGTCAAAATGCACGCCATTGTCCGGCAGTTCAAATGGGTCCCGTCCAAGGAGGAGACTATAGCCGCTTAAATCGGCAAAAACTGCACCCTGTGCCGTCGCCAAGGTCTTTAGAATGACTGCATGCTTCGCGATCCGTTCGTTTTCAGCCGAGTGATCGGGTGCTCCGGATTCCGGCGAGATGAAGGGTAGAGGACTCAGGACCACCAGCCGCGGCGTCACGGCTTTGAATTCATCCAGCAGCTTCGCGCACGCCGCTTCAAAGGCCGCATCGTCGTGCGTCTCGTCGAGCGCCTCCATCTGGCCGAACCACAGGAAAACGCAGGTCGCATTCACCGCGTCGAACTGGTCTTTCCACGAGCCGAAGTTAATATCGCGCCACTGTTCATAGACTGTGTCGCCGTCCCAGGCCATGTTGCGGAAACGCGGCTTCTGTTCCTTTGCGGCGAGGGCGAGAGAAGCCTCGAACCACCCGTGCTCCACCAGCCTCACCATGTTCGTCCCGCCCGTGAAGACGATCACCTCCCCCGGGCGGATCTCGAACTTCCCGTCCTTGAACGGTTCACGCGGCGGCGCGGGCTGAGGGTCGGCGAAGCGGGCGGTGGGGCCTTTGGGCGCCGCCGGATCAGAATGATCAGTCTGATCCTTCAGCTCCTCGATGACGATGTCCTTGTACCACACCTGAGACTTGGCATCGCCGTGGATCTGCACGGCGATCACCCCGCTGCGCGCGATGTCCTTGTCCGTCTCCGTGAAGTCCACCGTCTGCACGCCATTGAGCCAAAGCTGAATGCGCGCGCCTTCCGCGCGGATGCGATACGTGTTCCATTCGCCGAGCGGCTTCCGCGCTTTCTCCACCACGTCCTTCGCCGGCTGCGCGAGCATCTTGTTTCTCCGGCTCTCATCATAGAGCGCGCCGTCGTAGCCCGCGCCGAGATCGGCCTGGTAGCCGGAGACTTCGTGGTGATTCGGGATGCGCTTCGTGCGGAACTGAACCCCGCCGTTCACGAATCCCTCGGTGCCCTGGAGCTTCCATTTCAATGTCAGGTCAAAGTCACCGAACTCCTTTTTCGTGCAGAGGAACTCATTGCGCGGCTGGTTTTTATCCACGCTGCCGGCGGTGAACGCGCCCTCTTCGATGCGCCAGGTCGTTGTCGTATCTCCCTCCCAGCCGTTGAAGGAGCCGTCAGCGAGCGAATAAGGCTCGCCCGCGAAGACTGAGAGTGTGGAGAGGACGAGGAGAAGTGATAGGAGGCGCATGGCGTGAGGAGTTTGTCGGAGCGTATCCAGAACGCGGCGGAATGGGAAGGAATTGCATCGAACGGAATTTCAGTTAAGCCGTCCGGGCCGTTAATAAAAAGTTGCGCCCGCAGTTCACGCTGCCAGTTTCACAGGATGTACTCCGTGCCCGGTTGGTTCCTCGTCGGTTCCTCAGTCCGCTCTTGCCTGCGGCTGCCCTCTTGGAAGCACGCGCTAAGCAGGTGACAATAAACCGCCAAACTCCTCCCGCCCCCCGCCTGAAATCCGAGCTATTCCAATTCAACCCTGCCAATAAGTCCATGCCAAACATCCTCCTCGTCGAAGACAATGAACTGAACCGCGACATGCTCTCCCGCCGCCTGGAGCGCAAAGGTTACACCGTCGCCATCGCTGTGGATGGCAAGCAGGCCGTGGACATGGCGGCGGCCACGGCGTTCGATCTCATCCTCATGGACATGAGTCTGCCGGTGATGGACGGCTGGGAAGCCACCCGCCAAATCCGCGCCACCGGCAGCAAGGTGCCGATCATTGCGCTGACTGCGCACGCGATGGACGGCGATGAACGCAAGGCCCGCGAGGCCGGCTGCAACGACTACGACACCAAACCCGTGGAGCTGCTGCGGCTGCTGGGAAAAATGGAGGTGCTGCTGAATGCATAATCTCAAAAATACTCGCTGCGGCCCGCGGAGCCTCCGGTTCCTCGCGATTCTGCTGCTGTGCTTGCCGTCGTTTCTGCGCGCCCAGGCTCCCGCTCCCAACCGTGTCCTGCAGCTCACCGACGGGAAGAGCTACGTCGAACTGCCGCCGAATATCTTCGATGCGCTGACGCAGGCGACGGTCGAGGGCTGGGTGCGCTGGGAAGCTCTCGGCTACCACCGGTTCTTCGATTTCGGGGACAAAGATTTGGAAATGTATGTGCGCAGCGACGGGCCTCAGTTGAACTTTCTCATCACGGAACCCGGTGGCACGCGGCACCGCATCGAAGTCGCGGGCATCCTCAGGAAGAACGAGTGGTGCCACGTCGCGGCGGTCACCGGGCCGGGGGGGGCGAAGCTGTATTTCAACGGCACGCTCGTCGGCAGCCATGCTTACACCGGCAGCTTCTCCGGGTTTGCCGGAAAGCACAACTACCTCGGCAAGGAACACTTCAATGCCGGGGCCGACACCTTCCTCGGGGCCATGGACGAGCTGCGGGTGTGGGATCACGAGCGCACGGCGGAGGAAATCCGCGCCGGGATGTTCCAGACGCTGACCGGCAGTGAAAAGGGGCTGGCCGGCTATTGGAATTTCGATGACGGCACGGCGAAGGATGTTTCTCCCGGGAAGCACGACGGAACGCTGAACGGCACGCCGGCTTTCGGGGAGGAAGCGCTTCCTGCGAAGGACTCGTTGCGCCCGGTGGAGGTGGCGCAGCTCGCGGGGAAAGTCACCGGGCCGGACGACACCGCGGCGAACATGGACGTTTTCATTCGCGAAGGCTCGCGGCGGCTGGCGAGGGCGCGCACTGACAAGAACGGAGATTATCGCGTGTCGGTTGTCATTGGCAGTGGTGCGATTGACGTTTTTGCGTCAGGGAAAACTCACGGGGCCGGCGAGTCGGGCCTTTCCCTGAAACCCGGAGAGGAGCGGCGCGTGGACCTCCAGTTGCAGCCGGCGCAGTTGGCCGGGCGTGTGTTCTCGGCGGACGGGACACCGCTGCCGGGCATCGCGCTGGAGCTGATTCAATCGAAGGAAGACACCGCGGCCTTCAGCACCCTGACAACGGAAGCGGAAGGCGCGTTCAACTTCGGCGCGCAGCCGCCGGGACGCTACCTGATGCGGGCGGTGCTCGCTTCCGGCCCGGTGCTCTACGACGACGGCAAGCCGCTGGAGATCACCGCCGGCACCGTGCTGACCGGCCTCGAATTCAAACTGCCGGAGTCGGCCGTCGTCCCGGTGCCGCTGGTCCCGCCGGCTTCGGTTGCCGGGCCATTCACCGATGCCACCAACCGCGTGCTCGATCTCGATGGCAGCGGCAGCTATGTGGAACTGCCGCCGAACATCTTCAATGACTTCACCGAAGTGACCGTCGAGGGCTGGGTGCAGTGGGGCCGCTTTGAGAATTTCTCCCGCTTCTTTGATTTCGGTCGGGAACGGTTGGCCATTCTGGTGGCGAACGTGAACCAAACGCCGGACCTCGCCTTCCATGTTTGGCCGGATACCACCGGCTACGTCGAGGCCCGTGCCCCTGGCGCGCTGAAACCAGGCGAGTGGTGCCACATCGCGGCCGTCGCGGATCAAAAGGGATTCCGCATCCACCTCAACGGCGTCATCGCGGCGGAGAGCGCATGGACCGCACCGCTTCGCAATCAGGGTGGAGGAGTCATCGGTCAAAACAAGCCCGCCGAGCCGCTAAAGCCGATCCCCAACGGCGAGCACAACTATCTGGGGCGGTCCAACTGGCAGGCGGATCCCGGCTTTCATGGCCAGATGGATGAGGTCCGTGTGTGGAAAGTCGCACGCACCACGGAACAAATCCGCGAGAACCTCACGAAGCAACTGACCGGCAGCGAGCCGGGGCTGGTGGGGCTGTGGAATTTCGACGACCCGGCCAATCCGGGCCGCGATGCGTCGCCCAATCATCATGACGGGAAATTGGTGGGCAATGCGCGCACGGGTGAAGCCGCTGTCGGCGGCGCGCCGGCGGTGAAGGCGAGGCCGGGCGGAGAGGATGCGCTCGTGCTGGATGGGGTGAACGTGGGCGTCGAGTCGAAGAGCGGGTGGTTTGCAGACGTGAGCGACAACTTTACGATGGAATTCTGGGCGCTCCCCACGCTGCCGCGCGGAGAGAAATCGGCGGGTGCCTCTGGAATGAAAGGCCAGCGCTACGTTCTGTTTCACAGCCATGGGACGGAAGAGCTGGGCGGCGAGCCGCACGCGGGGGTCGGTGTGTCCCTGGGAACCAACGGAGTGGCGGTGGTCGAGCACGCCCGCGACTACATGCCGCTGGTGGTGGACGTGCCGACGCAGATCACCGACTGGGTGCATGTGGCGGTGGTGTATCGCGACAAGACGCCGTCGCTTTATCTCAACGGCGCGCTCGCCGGCGCCGGCCCCCGGAGTCAGCGCACCGTGCATCCGAGTCTGTGGAGTTGGACGAGCAACGGCAGTGGTGGAGGCATTTCAGACTACGGCCGCTTCGGCGGTGCGGTGGATGATGTGCGCATCTGGAACGTGCCGCTCAGCGTGGAGCAGATTCGCGCGAACCTCACAATGCAGTTCACGGGCAATGAGCCGGGGCTGCTGGGGTGGTGGAGTTTCGACGACCCGGCGAACCGTGGACGCGACGCCTCGCCGCACGGGCGGCAGGTGACGGTGACTGCGGGCACCACGTCAGATGCGACGGGCAGCATTGGGACGGCCACGGTATCGGGCCGGATCACGGATGCTGCGGGCAAGCCGGTGCGCGGCGCGGAGGTGCGCGTGATGCAGGGCGAAAGCGCGGTGGGCACGGCGAAATCGGGCCAAAGCGGCGACTATTTCCTGCTCCTCGCACTCAACGCGGCACCGTATCGGGTGCTGGCTTCGCTGGATCAACTCGAGGTGGAGTCAGCGGAGACGGAGTTGGTCGCGGGCGCGAACACGCTCGATTTCACGCTGCGCGACACGCGGCGCATCTCCGGCGCTCTTTCCGGCCCGGACGGCCAGCCTCGGCGCGGGGTGAAAGTCGAGGCGGTGAGCGCGGACGGTGCGGTGGCGAAGTTTTCGGTGAGCGACGCGGGCGGGAAATTCCTCCTGCGCCGTTTGCCGGACGGCGACTACAAGCTGCGCGCTGGTGGGATCGAACTGGATGACGGGAAGCCGTTCGCCGTGAGCGCGAAGGCACCGCTTTCGGATTTGAAGCTCACGCTTCCCGCCGCCGCCGCGCCGGAGCGTCCGCCGACCGAGAACCGCGTGCTCGCGCTCGACGGCAGCGGCGCGCATCTGAATTTGCCGTTGGGGATGTTCGCGAATCTGCGGGAGACGACCATCGAGGGGTGGGCGCGATTCAGCGCACTCGACGGCCAGCGCCGGTTCTTCAGCTACGGTTCCAATGCCGGCCATTTGTATCTCGGGAAGGAAGCGGGGGCGCTCGATTTGTTTTTTGGAAGCTTTCCGGGGCAAGGTGGCCACTCCCTCCAGGCGAGGGAGGTTGTGGAGGAAGGGCGCTGGTGCCATGTCGCCGTCGTCATTGATGCGCGGGAGACGCGGCTTTACCTCAACAGCATTCTGGCGGGCACGGCGCCGAAAACCACCAGCTTTATGGATTTCCCGGCCGACAGTTGGTGTCACCTCGGCTGGTGGACCATTCCATCCAAGGGCTTCAGCGGCGGGATTGATGAAGTGCGTGTCTGGGCGGCGGCGCGCACGGGCGAGGAAATCCGCAAATCCATGTTCCAGCGACTGAGCGGCGCGGAGGAGGGACTGGCCGCGCTTTGGAATTTCGACGATCCCGAAAAACCGGGACGGGACGCCACGCCCAACGGCTTCGACGGCGAGATGGTGCAGAATGCCGCGGCGCGACCGGAAGCACTCCCGCCGTCGGCGACAGGGATCACGCAATGGGTCAGGCTCTCCGGCGCGACCACGGATGTGGATGGCCGGGCCTTGAGCGATGTGGCCTTGCGGCTGGAGCGCGGGGCCGGCGAACTGATCGAACTCAAGAGTGATGCGGACGGGAGCTACTCCTTCCTCGTCCACGCCTCGGCGGAGCCGTGGCGTCTCACGGCCCGGGCCGGCGACCGGTCGGCGGTGCAGCCCGCCGTCGTGCTCGCGGAAGGGGAGCCGCAAGTGAACCTCACGCTGCGCGACGCCGCGGCCATGTCGGGCCATGTGCTCGCGCCGGACGACAGCCCGCTGCCGACGGTGGTGGTGCAGGCGGTGCCGGAGGATAACTTCTTGGTGCCGGACGAGCCGGGACTTCTCTGCGAGATTTTCCAGCGCAGCGGGCTCAACGACTTTCCCGTAATCCTCGACACGGATAAGCCGTCCGCGGATCGGACGGATGCGACGGTAGATGTCGTGCTCAAGAACGAGAGTACGTTCACCAAGTCCGGATTCTACGCGCGCTGGACGGGAAAAATCCGCATCGCCGAGGCCGGCAATTACACCTTTTTCCTCGCCGCGAACGATGCGGGGCGGTTGTCGCTGGATGGGAAAGTGATCGTTTCTTCGACTTCACAGGGAAAGCCCGGAACGACGACGCTGGACGACGTCGAGAAGTCCACCGAACTCGAACTCAGCGCCGGCGACCACGAGTTGGTGGTCGAACTCTACAACAGCGGAGGCCGCGACGGCTGCCGGCTCTCGTGGTCCAGCGGGCAGATCACCAAACAAGTCGTGCCCGCCGGCGTGCTTTTCCACAGCCCGGGGAACCCCGTGATTCTCAGCGCCGTCACCGATGCCCGCGGTCGCTTCCGCATTCCGAAGGCCTACCCCGGACGCTACACGCTGCGCGCGCACATTCCCGGCGGCTTCAGCGTGTTCGACAAAGGCCGGGTGCTCACGGTGGATGGCGAGAATCCGCTGACGAAGCTCGACTTCACTCTGCCGCCGTTCAAAAAGGGGCGCTGGAAAAACTACTCGCACCTCGACGGACTGGCGGCGGACAATGGATTCTGCGCATTCCAGGCGTCCGACGGCGCGATGTGGTTCGGCACTGACATGGGCGCGTCCCGCTTCGATGGTTTGGGCTTTCAGAATCTGACCATCAAGGACGGGCTGCCCGGTGATCGGATCATGGCGATCGCCGAAGCCCCGGCCGGCGTCCTGTGGCTGGCCACTCCCGCGGGACTGTGCCGGGTGCCTTATGCTCACGGGGCAGCAGGAACGGTCACGGTATTCACGACGAAGGACGGCCTGCCGTCTGATGCCGTCAACGCGCTGACGGCTGATCCTGGCGGACGGCTCTGGGTGGGCACCTCGAAGGGGCTTTGTTACTTTGATCCAGCAGCGGAGAAATCGGGCGGCATGGCTTTTGTCAGCACCCGCATCGAAAAGCGGGAGACGGCAAGAGACCTCAGCCCGGAATCGCGTCACGGCATGTTGATGGGCGCGGCCCGGTTAGTGGAGGGCCTCGTTCCCGGGGCGGACGCCGCTGCTTCACCACCGAACAAGGTGCTCCAGTTGGATCGTCCGGGGGACATGGTGGAGTTAAGCCCGCCGGGGCCGGTCCTCGGAAAGACCTTCACGCAGGAGGTGTGGATTTTTCCGTCGGCGGCGGCCACGAAGCAATATCATGCATTCCTCGGCAGTGATCGAGGTCTTACCACCCGCCCGCCGAGCCTGTGGCTTTATCAGCAGACGCGGCTGCACCTCGGATTCGGCGACGGCACGAAGTGGTGGGGGCCTAATTCCAAAACCGGAATCATTCAGCCGGAGGCATGGAATCATGTCGCCGCCACGTACGACAGCAGCGAGTACCGAATCTATGTGAACGGCACGCTGGCCGAGACGTTCGCGCACAAAAGTGTGCCCGGCACGACTCCCGTGATATGGTGGATCGGGCGGGAGTTTCCCGGGCAGATGGATGAAGTCCGCGTCTGGAACACCGTGCGCACGGAGGAGGAAATCCGGGAGAACATGAGCCGGCGGCTGACCGGTCAGGAACCCGGCCTCGCCGGGTTGTGGAATTTTGATGCAGCGGAAACAGTCGAGGTTCCGGTGGCCTTGTTCGAGCGTCCGGTGACCGCCCTCACAGCGACGAAGGAGGGAGAACTGTGGATCGGGACGGGCGATGGAGTGACGCTTTTGCCGGTGGAAGCCGGTGACTCGAAGGCGGCGCAGCGTTTCACGCCCGCCGACGGTCTCGCTGCCGGGGAGGTAAAAACCATCTTTGCCGCCCGCGACGGCGCGATGTGGTTCGGCACGGCGGGTGGAGGCGTCTCGCGTCTGAACCGCGACGTTTCCAGTCTCTCAACCCTCAACTCTCAACCATCAAACAGCCCACAATTCACCACCTTCACCATGGCCGATGGCCTGACGGACAACAGCATCCACGGAATCGCCGAGGACGGCGACGGGCGGATGTGGTTTGCCGGCGGCGACTACCGCGGCGGCGGCGAACCTCCGCCCACGGGTCTGTCCTGCTACGACGGCAAGTCGTTCGTCAATTACACCATCGCCGATGGTCTCGGCAGTCACAGCCTGCGGGATATGCGGATGGACGCCCACGGCGGCATTTGGGTCGCAACCCTCCGCGGGGTTTCCCATTTCGACTTCCAGTCCATCACGCTGTTCGATGAGAAGGATGGGTTGGATTCCGGCGTCATTCGGGGCATGGCCTCGACCCCGGATGGAAATGTGTGGCTGCTGACGATGGATCGCGATGTCGGAATGCTGTCGCGTTTTGACGGACAGCGCATCCTCAAGACTACTCGTGAGGACGGGCTTCCGGGAACGAGTGTGAGTTCACTCCATGTGGACAAAGACGGCTCGCTGTGGGTGGGGGACTTTGAGGCTCCCGTCGCCAGGCTCGAGTCCGGCGGAAACGGCCCCGGCGCTTCGAGATTTGCTCCGGTGCCGGGATCCACACCCCTCCATGCGCTGGCCCGCTCGACCACGGGCGAGCTGTGGTATGGGGACAAGACTGGAGCCTTCATTCTCGGCCAGCCGCAGGCATCGGGGCAGGCCTTGGACTTTATCAACTTTGCGGAGGCCGGGCCTGACGGGATCATGTGGTTCGCGAACAGCAATGGTATCTGGCGCGCGCTTCCGCCCGCCAGTGGATCCGCCCCGGGCAGCAGCTTCAATCAGTTCACGACCGAAAACGGTCTGCCCAATAACGACGTGCGCGACATAGCATCGCTGCCGGACGGTGCGCTGCTTGCGGCGACCATGTCCGGCATGGCGCGGTTCGAGGGAGTCAAATTTGTTCCCTGGCCCGCCGACCTGACGCGGCTCCATCACTTGCGCTGCTTCGGAGTGAGCCGGGACGCGAATGGTCACCTCTGGATTGCCACGGCCGAGGGGGTGTTCCACACAGACGGCACCGCGTGGGCCAAACTCGATGAGCACGACGGCTTGCCGGAGAACTTCGTGAACCGCGTGCACTCAGCCGCCGACGGCAGCGTGTGGATCGGCATGTGGCAAAAGGGAGCCGCGCGTTACCGTCCTTCCCGGCAAACCGTCCGGAAGCCGGTGCTCACGGTGCAGACCGACCGCGACTATACCGACCTCACCGCGCTGCCGCCCATCGCCACCGGTCAGCGCGTCACCTTCAAGTGCAGCGTCGTGGATTACTACACCGCACTGGAGAAGCGGCAGTTCCGCTGGCAGGTCTTCCCGGGCACGCGGGACGAAAAGCAACTCGCCGCCAACTGGCAGTCGCCCGGCACTGCGACGGAGTTAGAGAAATCGTTCACCGCGCCCGGCGCATGGACGCTGGCCGTGCAGTTTATTGACCGCGATCTGAATTACTCGCCGCCCTCGCTGGTGGAGTTCACCGTCGTGCTGCCGTGGCATGAGAATGCGAAGATCATGGTGCCCGCCGGAGCCGGCGTGCTGGGGCTGCTGGGCTGGGCCTTTGTCGCCCGGATGATGTATGTGCGCAAACGCCGCGAGTCCGATCGTCTGCGCGAACAAATGCTCGCCCAGGAACACGCCGCCCGCGAAGCCCTCGAAGCCAAGAACGTGCAACTCGAAGAAGCCCGCAAAGCCGCCGACGAAGCCAGCCAGGCCAAGAGCACGTTCCTCGCGAACATGAGCCACGAACTGCGCACGCCGATGAATGCCATCATCGGCTACAGCGAAATGCTCCAGGAGGAAGCCGAGGACCTCGACCAGAAGGGCTTCATTCCCGATCTACAAAAAATCCACGGTGCCGGCAAGCATCTGCTCGGCCTCATCAATGACATCCTGGATTTGTCGAAGATCGAAGCCGGCAAGATGACACTCTATCTTGAGGAGTTCGACGTGCAGAAGATGGTGAACGAAGTCGCCGCTACCGTGCAGCCGCTCGTGGCGAAGAACGGGAACCAACTCGTTGTCGAGTGCGCTCCCGGCATTGGTCTCATGAAAGCCGACGTCACCAAAGTGCGGCAGACGTTGTTCAACCTCCTGAGCAACGCGAGTAAGTTCACGGAGCGCGGGACGATCACGCTGGCCGTAGCTCGACATTCCAATGTCGAGTCCGCGCCGGGCCAGCACTCGACTTTGGAAAGTCGAGCTGCGTTGTCCTTCTCCGTCACCGACACCGGCATCGGCATGTCGCCGGAGCAGATGAGCCGCCTCTTCCAGGCGTTCGAGCAGGCGGATGCTTCGACGACGAAGAAATTCGGCGGCACCGGCCTCGGCCTGGCGATCAGCCGGAGGTTCTGCCAGATGATGGGCGGCGACATCACCGTGGAAAGCGAAGTGGACAAAGGCACGATATTCACGGTGACGCTGCCTGCGACCGTGGAGGACGCCGCCGCGGAGCCTGCGGCGGAACCATCGCCGGCGGTCAAGACCACCACCGGGGACCGGCGGGCCACCATTCTGGTCATAGACGATGACGCCAACGTCCGTGACCTCATGGAGCGCACGCTGACGAAAGACGGCTATCATGTCATCGCCGCCGCCGACGGCGCACGAGGCCTCGCGCTCGCCAATGAAGGGAAGCCCGCCGTCATCACGCTCGACGTCATGATGCCCGGCATGGACGGCTGGGCCGTGCTCACCGCGCTCAAGGCCGATCCCGGCACGGCGGACATTCCGGTCATCATGATGACCATCGTGGACGACAAAAACATGGGCTTTGCGCTCGGGGCCGCGGATTACCTGACCAAACCCATAGACTGGCCGCGCCTCTCCGCTGCCCTGAAAAAACACCGCCGCAGCGCCGGCCCGCACACCGTCCTCGTCGTCGAGGATGATCCCAACACCCGTGACATGCTCCGCCGCGGCATGGCCAAAGAAGGCTGGATCGTCGTGGAGGCGGAGAACGGCCGGATCGGGCTGGAGCGACTGGCCGAAGGCATCCCCGCGCTCATTCTCCTGGACCTGATGATGCCGGAGATGGACGGCTTTGGCTTCATGCAGGAACTGCGCACGCGTCCTGATGCCCGCGACATTCCGGTCATCGTCATCACCGCCAAAGACCTGACCGACGAAGACCGCCGCCGCCTCAACGGTGAGGTCGCGCGCATCCTGCAAAAAGGCGCGACTTCCTCCGATGATCTGCTCGCGGAAATCCGTTCGCTGCTTCCTGCTGCCTCCACCACTGCCCCCTAATGTCCCCTAATGTCCCTCACGCCCGCCCCCTCCGACTTCTCCCGCATCCGCCATGACCTGCGGACGCCGGTGAATCATATCCTCGGCTACGCGGAGATGCTGCTCGAAGACGAGACGCTGCCCGCGGAATTCCGCGACGACCTCCAGCGCATCCACACCGGCGGGCGGGCGTTGCTGGGGCTGATCAAAGACTACTTTGACGACGAGCACTTCGCGCAGAAGCGCCCCGACGCGCACCGCATGTATCACGAACTGCGCACGCCCGTGAATCACATCATCGGCTACACGGAACTGCTCACCGAACTTGCGGGGGACCGCGGCCTCACTCACCTCGACGCCGACTTTGAAAAGATCAGCTCGGCGGCGAACACATGGCTCACGCTCATGGAGGAGTATTTGCTCGCGCCGCGCAGCCCTCGCGTGAACACGGAACCGGTCGCGCTGCCGCCCGGCGTTCGTTATGTCGTGGCCTCCGGGGACGATGCCTCGGACGCTGCCGTGCTCAAAGGCAGACTCCTCGTGGTGGACGACGACCCGGCGAACCGCGACATGCTCGCCCGCCGCCTCACGCGCATGGGCCACAACGTGGACACCGCCACCAGCGGGGCCGATGCGCTCCAAAAACTTCGCGCCGGAAATTTCGACACTGTTCTCCTCGACCTCGTCATGCCCGGCCTCGACGGCTACCAGGCGCTCTCGCGCATCAAATCCGAAGCCGGACTTGCCGAAGTTCGCGTCATCATGCTCAGTGCGCTGGATCAGGAACAGGGTGTCGCCCGCTGCCTCGAAGCCGGCGCGGATGACTTCATCGCCAAGCCGTTCAACTCCGTCATCCTTCGCGCCCGGCTCGCGGCTTGTCTGGAAAAGAAATTCCTGCGCGACCGCGAGCGGCAATACCTCGCCGAAATCCAGTCCGAGCGCGAAAAGTCCGACCGCCTTTTGCTCAACGTCCTGCCCCAATCCATCGCCGACCGCCTCAAGCGCGGTGAGACGATGATCGCCGATCACTTCGACTGCGCCACGGTGCTCTTCGCCGACCTCGTGGGCTTCACGCCGCTCTCGCGCACCATGCCGCCGCTCGCGCTGGTGGAGTTGTTGAATGACATCTTCACGCGCTTCGATGCGCTCGCCGCCGCGCTGGGCCTGGAGAAAATCAAAACGATTGGCGACGCCTACATGGTCGCCGCCGGCGTGCCGGTGCCGCGCGACGATCATGCGCACGCCGCCGCCGCGCTGGCGCTGCAAATGAACTCCGCCCTGCGCGACCTCAATGCCGCCCGCGGCCTCGATCTTCACCTCCGCACCGGCCTCCACAGCGGCCCGCTCGCCGCCGGCATCATCGGGCGCGACAAATTCGCCTACGACCTCTGGGGCGACACCGTTAACACCGCCAGCCGCATGGAATCGAGCGCCCAGCTCGATACGATTCATCTCTCCTCCGCTACCGCCGCCCTCCTGGGTGACAAGTTCCAGATCGAACCGCGCGGCACCGTTGTCATCAAAGGGATCGGCGGAATGGAGACCTGGACGCTGCGATCCTGAATTGCCGGACTCCATCTCTGTGCGATGAGCGGATACCGCCAGAAGTCGTCAGGCAGGGAAATAATTGCCCGGCGGAGCTTGCGTGCGGAGGAGGTCGTGCAAGGTGTCGCCATGAAAGTTCTTGGAGAACACTACCACACCGTTTGGTTCGATTCATGTGATCCCGGGGCGGTCCACATCATTGACCAGCGGGCGCTGCCGTTTCGCTTTGAGACCGAACGCCTGACCAGCGTGGCGGAGGTAGCGGAAGCCATTTGCGAAATGCATGTGCGGGGGGCGGGCTGCATCGGGGCGACGGCGGCATGGGGGATGTATCTCGCGGCGCGCGCCGGCACTGTGGAGGAGAGCGCGGCGCTGCTCACGGGCACGAGGCCAACAGCAGTGAATCTGGCGTGGGCGGTGCAGCGGCAGTTGAGGAATATCGCGGGTGCAGTGGACAAAGCGGAGGCGGCGCGGCGTGGTGCGCTGGAGATTTGCGCTGAGGATACCGTATCATGCGGGGCGATAGGGCGGCACGGGCTGGCGTTGATTTTACAGACCGCAGAGCGGAGGCCGGGGCCGGTGAATATCCTGACGCACTGCAATGCAGGCTGGCTGGCTTTTGTGGATATCGGCTCGGCGACGGCGCCCATCTATGCCGCGCACGATGCCGGCATTCCCGTGCATGTGTGGGTGGACGAAACGCGCCCGCGAAATCAGGGAGCGCGCCTTACTGCATGGGAATTGGCCGCGCATGGGGTGCCGCATACGCTCATTGTGGACAACGCGGGCGGGCATCTCATGCAGCGCGGTCTGGTGGATATGGTGATCACCGGGGCGGATCGTGTGACGTGCTCAGGTGATGTGGCGAACAAGATAGGCACGTATCTAAAAGCCGTGGCCGCGCGCGATTGCGGGGTGCCTTTTTACGTGGCGCTGCCGTCATCCACGTTTGATCTCAGCATCGCGGACGGAATGGCCATTCCCATAGAGGAACGGAGTGCTGATGAAGTGCTGCGCATGGAAGATGGAGAGGGAGGCATAACAGTATGCGCGCCAGGCACGCCGGCGGCGAATCCCGCGTTCGACATAACACCTGC
>JANOZA010000173.1:0-2493 GCA_031429155.1 Verrucomicrobiota bacterium
CACTGTAGTCGCCGATATTCGCCGCATCCAGAACGACGCACGCGCGAACGGTTTCAAGAAGCGTCCGCTGTGGCCGATGATCATCCTGCGCTCACCGAAAGGCTGGACCGGCCCGAAAGTGGTGGATGGCAAACCCGCGGAGGGCACCTGGCGCTCACATCAGGTACCGATGGGCGAGATGAGCCATCCCGGGCATGTGGGCGTTCTGGAAAAGTGGATGCGCAGTTACCGCCCGGAGGAACTGTTTGATGCATCAGGCCTGCTGCGCAGCGAAATCGCCGAACTCGCCCCGAAAGGCGAGCGCCGCATGAGCGCGAATCCCCACGCCAACGGCGGACTCCTGCTGCACGACCTGCGGCTACCGGATTTCCGTGACTACGCAGTGCAAGTGCCAAAGCCCGGCAGTGCATTGGGTGAAGCCACGCGCGTTCAGGGCGAGTTCATCCGCGACGTGGTTAGGGAGAATCCGAACAACTTCCGCGTCTTCAGCCCGGACGAGACGAACTCGAACCGCTGGAATGCCGTCTTTGAAGTGACGAACCGTTGTTCGACCGCGGAGATTCTTCCCGGCGACGATCATGTCGCGCCCGATGGCCGGGTGATGGAGATGCTGAGCGAGCATCAGTGCGAAGGCTGGCTCGAAGGTTATCTGCTCACTGGTCGCCACGGGTTCTTCTCCTGCTACGAAGCGTTCATTCACATCGTTGACTCGATGTTCAACCAGCACGCCAAGTGGCTGGATGTTGCCGGCGGGATCCCGTGGCGCCGGCCCATCGCCTCGCTGAACTACCTGCTCTCGTCGCATGTGTGGCGGCAGGATCACAATGGCTTCAGTCACCAGTATCCCGGCTTCATTGATGTCGTGGCCAACAAGAAGGCCGGGGTCGTCCGCGTCTATCTGCCGCCCGATGCGAACACGCTGCTCTCGGTGACGGCGCACTGTCTGCGCAGCCGCAACTATGTGAATGTCATCGTGGCCGGGAAACAACCCTCACCGCAGTGGCTCGACATGGATGCCGCCATCGAACACTGCACCGCCGGCATCGGCATCTGGCCGTGGGCGGGCAGCGATCAGGGCGGGGAACCGGATGTCGTCATGGCCTGCTGCGGCGATGTGCCCACGCTGGAAACCATGGCCGCCGTCGAACTGTTGCGCACCCATTTCCCCGATCTGAAAGTCCGCGTAATCAACGTGGTGGACCTGATGAAGCTCCAGCCGCAAAGCGAGCATCCGCACGGCCTGAGCGAAGCCGAATTCGACGCGCTCTTCACGGTCGAAAAGCCCATCATTTTTGCCCATCACGGCTTTCCGGCATTGATCCACCGGCTCACCTATCGCCGCACCAATCACGCGAACCTGCATGTGCATGGCTTCCGGGAAGAAGGCACCACCACCACGCCCTTCGACATGACCGTGCTGAACAGACTCGACCGCTTCCACCTCGCCATTTCTGCGCTCAAGCACTTGCCGCAGACCGGTGAGAGAGGTCACGCTTTGAAGCAGCAGCTCGAAGCCCGGCTCATCGAACACAAGCGCTACATTGACGAGCACGGCGAAGACATGCCGGAGATTCGGAACTGGAGATGGACAAGCCGATGAACCGTTTCCAATTGAAGCGTCTCGGGCAGATCATGGAGCCGGAGCCGGGCAACAAACACGAGAGCGAAGGCGTGCTGAATCCAGCGGCGGTGCGAGGCCCGGACGGGCAGCTCTACCTTTTTCCAAGACTCGTCGCAGAGGGCAATTTTTCGCGCATTGGCATTGCCCGGGTCATCTTCAACAAGGCGGGGGATCCGTCCGGCGTCGAGCGGCTCGGCATCGCTCTTCAGCCGGAAGCGGACTACGAACTCCGGCCGCACGGCGGCGGTGGCTGCGAGGATCCGCGCATTACTTTCGTGGAGCAGATCCATCGCTACGTGATGACCTACACGGCGCTTTCGCCGCTCGGGCCACGCATTGCGGTGGCGGTGTCGAAGGACTTGTTCCGCTGGGAGCGAATGGGGCTGGTGGTTTTCGAGCCGTATAGCGGCATTGATTTTGTCCATGTGGATAACAAGGACGCCAGCATCTTCCCCGTCGCGATTCCCAACCACTGCGGGAAACTGCAGATGGCCCTCATCCATCGCCCGCTCTTCCCCGGCACGCGGCCCGAGGAAACTGCTGGCCGGTCGGATGACCCGGTGGTGGATCTCGATCACGAAAGCATCTGGATTTCCTACTGCCCGATGGGGGTCGAGGGCTGCGAGCCGCATCAGCCGGGCCTGTTCAATTCGCATCACCGGCTCGCGACTCCGGTATCGCCGTGGGAGATGCTGAAAATCGGCGGCGGCACTCCGCCGGTGCTCACACGGCATGGCTGGCTGATCGTCTATCACGGCGTGCATGAAGTGACGACGCCGGACGCTGAGACGCATCCGCTGTGCTACTCCGCCGGGGTCATGATCCTCTCCAGGGAACAACCGCACGTCATCCGCTATCGCTCGGCGGAGCCG
>JANOZA010000174.1:0-2354 GCA_031429155.1 Verrucomicrobiota bacterium
CGGTGCCGTTGCCGGTGCCGGTGAGGCTGAGTTTGCCGGTGTTCCCCGCGGTGGTGTTGAGGTGGAAGGTGCCGGCGGCGTTCACGTTGAGCACGCCGGCAGTGGAGGTGTGGCCGGTGGCGAGGTTGAGGTGACCGGCGGGGGCACCGGCGCTGCCTTCCACGCTGAGGCGGTTGGCGTCGCTGGCGGCGGCAGGGCCGCTGGAGCCGGTGAGGTTGAGGACGGGCGCGCCGCCGCCGTCGTTGAATTTGACGATGTCCATCAACTGATAGGAGCCGGCGGTGAGGGCGGTGCTCTGGTCAAGAGTGATGCTGCCTTTGCCGCCGACTTCGGTGACGAAGAGGTTGCCGGTGCCGTCATCAATCGGCTTGATGTAAGCGCCGCCGTCGAGGGCTTTGGTGCCGTCGGCGCTGAAGCCGAGGCCGTAGTTGTTGCCGAAGCCGTTGCCGGCAAAGGGTCCGGCTCCGCCGCCACCGTTGGCGATTCGGATTTCGACGCGGTGCCAGTCTGTGCCACTGTATCCGGCGAGGGCGACGCCGGGTCCGAAGGTGTTCGTGATGTCGCCGGCGGTGGCGGTGTTGCTGAGGGGTACGAGCCCGGTCCCGTTCTGGCCCATGCTCAGCGCGCTGCTGGTGACGGTCTGCCACGGGTTGCCGGGGCCGTTGGCGACGAGGCGGTTCACGCCGTCAATGGAAACGAGCACGTTGTCGTCTATGTTCTCGGCGAAGGAGAACTTGCCGTCCGAATCGCGGATCCAGCCGGTATAGACATACATCTGGTTGTCGCCCCAGCCGGTGACGGCGCTCTGCGTGACGGCATTGGTCTGACCCATGCGCGGCTCCATGCGGATGCCGAAGTTACCGGAGTTGAGCGAGCGTCCGGAGGAGGCGTCGAAGGGATAGGCTCCACCAATGCCGTTATCCACCAGTCCCTCGCGGAGGCCGGGGACGTATTGGGTGGCGGTGCCGCCGATGATGCCGCTGACGGTGGCGGTGCCGGTGCTGACTTTGACGAGGCCGTTGTTGGTGATGTTGCCGGTGTGAGTGATGCCGCTGACGCCAGCGGCGAGGTCGAGGGTGGCGGTGACGGCACCCTGTTTGAGGGTGGCATCGGCGGCATTGCCAAAGACGCGGAAGGTGCCGGAGGTGGCGACGGGGGCGGCGGCGTTGATCTTGAGCGTACCGGACTGGACTTCCGCGCCGGCGAGGGCGTGGGTGGTGCCGGTGAGTTGGACGACGTTGTCGCCGGTGACTTTGAAGACCCCTCCGCTGACGTTGCCGGCGAGGTTCATCTGGTTGCCGATGGCGTTGTAGTGGCCGCTGCCATTGAAGCTGGTGGCGGTGACGGTGGCCGCGCCGCCGACGGGTCCGACTTGTCCATTGTTAGTGAACGTGCCGGCGGTGATGGTGCTGGTGTTCCGCACGCCGAGGGCACCGGGGAGGTTGCCGGCGTTGGCGGCGACTTCAAAGGTGCCGGTGGCGGCGATGGTCTTCGATGCCGGGGTGAGGTAGAAGCCGGAGTTGGTGAAGTTCGTGAACGTGTTGACCGCGGGAGTGAAGTTGACGTTCTCGAAGCTCGTGGTGTTGTAGGTGTGCTGCGTGCCTGAATTTGCGCCGGCCACACCCGATGCGCCGGCGATGCCGAAGCTGCCGTTGAAGCCGCCGGCGTAGCCCTGGATGGTCATCTGCACCTGGCCGCCTTTGAGCAGGGTGCCGGAGCCGGCGAGTTGGGAGACGCCGAGCGTGTAGCCGTTGCCGCTGGTGACGTTGAGCACATTGCTGCCGGAACCGAGTGTCAGGGTGCCCACGGTCAGCATGTTGTTGGCGTTGGCCGTGGCGCGGTCCACATTGATGCGGCTGCTGGCTTCCAGGACGACGTTGTTATTGAAGGTGTTCGCGTTGTTGTCGCGCAGGTCGAGGATGCCGCCCTGGAGCCTCACGGTGGAGGTGCCGAGCGTGTTGCCGGTGAGGGCGGCGGCAGAGACGCGCAGTTGGGCGTTGGGCTTCACGAGCCAGTTGCCGCTGTAGGTGTTGCCGGTGTTGGTGAGGACGAGCGGCGAGCCATTCACGCCGGTTAGCGGCGAGCCTTCGAGGGTGATGTCGGCGCTGCCGGTGAAGAGGCCGCTGTGGGTGATGGCGCGGTTCGTGTTGAAGTCGTAGTACTCGAAGGCGCGGATGGTGGAGGCGGCGGCAGCTTCGATATTGCCGGCGATGACCGTGTTGTTGGCGGTGACACCGAGCACACCGCCGTTGAGCTTGATGCTGCCGGTGATGCCGGTGGTGCCGTTACCGCCGAGCAGATAGGTGCCGGCGTTGACGCGGGTGACGGCGTTGACGGGGCCGAGGGCGTTGTTG
>JANOZA010000175.1:0-1958 GCA_031429155.1 Verrucomicrobiota bacterium
CTGCTCATCATTTACTCGCTGGTCGTCCGGTTCATTTTCTTCAAGAAGAAGTGGCTGCCCTGGAACATCACCAGCCAGGTCGTCGTCGTAACGATTCCCATCATCGGGCTGTCCATCATCATTCTTTTCATGAACATCGTCGCGCCGTCGTCTTCGGATGTCCGGGCGATGAATTACGTCATCCCGATTGTTCCGCGCGTGACGGGGCAGGTCATCGAGGTGCCCATCGAACCCAACCGTCCGATCAAGAAGGGCGACGTGCTGTTTAAAATTGATCCGGTGCCCTTTGAGGCTGCGGTGAAAGCCGCCGAGGCCACACTCGGCGCGAACAAAGTGAAGCTGATCACCGCCGAAGCCACACAGCGCGGGCTGGAGGATCAGCTCAAGAGCGCCACCGCGAAAAAGGCCGCGCTGACCCCGCAGATCGACCTCGCGAAAAAGCGGGTGGAGCAATTCACGGTTCTCGCCGCCTCCGGCGCGGGAAAACGAGCCAACCTTGAGCAGGCACAGTCCACCCTGGGAAATCTGGAGAGTGAATTCCTAGCCGCAGAAGCTACGGAATCCCAGGTGAAGCAGAAGCTCAGCGCACGTGCGGAGAACGGTGACATCGACGAAATCGCAGCAGCCAAGGCGCAGATCGCCAAGTCCGAAGCGGACCTCGCCAGTGCCAAATACGATCTCGAAGGCTGTGTCCACCTGGCACCGTCCAATGGCCGCGTGGCCAATCTCGCCCTCCAGCCCGGCGTGCGTGCGACCCAGTTCGCAACCATGTCCGTCATGAGTTTCATCCAGGAGGAGGACCCGTGGGTGATCGCCTTTTACCGGCAGAACGAACTCCGCTATGTGGAGGAAGGAAATGAAGCTGAAATTTTCCTGGAAACGTACCCGGGTCGCATCATCAAGTGCAAGGTGGATTCGATCCTGTGGGCCACGGCCCAGGGCCAGATGCCGATCAGCGGCAACCTGCCCAACACCCAGCCGGTGGCCGCGCCCGAACAGCGGATTGCGGTGAGGATGCTGGTGGAACCAAAGGACCGTGAGCTCTTCCTGGCGGCTGGCGCGCGTGGAGCAGGTGCCATCTACACAGAACACGGGAAGATCCTCCACATCATCCGGAAGGTATTCGTTCGGCTCTCCACCAAGCTCGACTGGTTCGTTTTCAAACTTCACTGAGATCCCTCTCCCCACATGAATCCCCAAATCTTTATCGCCGCCTCGCTCTGCTGCGTCTTCACGGGCTGCACGGTCAAAACACCGCCCGGTGGAAGCGACATCCTCACCGAAAAGGCGAAGTCGAAAATCCCCGGTGAGTGGAGCGGCAGTCACCGGGGCGGTACTGTCGCACCTAACTGGATCACTTCCTTTGGGGACCATGAACTCACACGCATTGTTGAAGATGCCGTCGCGAGGAATCCCGATCTCGCCGCCGCCGCTGCGAGCGTGGAAGCCTCTCACGCCGCCGTGCGGGTGGCCGCCGCCTCCCTCTATCCACGTGCAGGGCTCAAGATCCTGGGCGAGAGACAGGGCAGCGAACTGCACGGCAGTCTCGGACGCGGCATAGACCCGGCTGATCTTGGCGGACTGGGGGTGGACACCAGCGGTGGTGCCGGTGAGACGCGCAGCGTCGATTCTTCCTCGCAGCGCTGGGTCTATGGGATCGGGATTGGGGCGTCCTGGGAGGCGGATGTCTGGGGACGGGTGCGCTCGAAAAAGGCCGCCGCCAAAGCCGACAGTGCTGCGCTCGAAGCGGACTACGAATTTGCCCGCCAGTCGCTCGCCGCCGCCGTGGCCCGTGCGTATTTCTCCGCCATCGAGGCCGCGCAACAGGAAGCCAACGCGCAGGAGACGCTCGACCTTTACCAGGAGTATGTGAAACTCACCGACGACCGCAAGAACCAGGGACACGCGAGCGACTTTGAACTCTCGCAGATCAAATCCCGCACTGCCGGTGCGAAGGA
>JANOZA010000176.1:0-1606 GCA_031429155.1 Verrucomicrobiota bacterium
ACGGACGCGTCCTCGCTCAGCACGCCGACCCCCTCGGCCCTGACGCCATCGCCGATTCCGCCCTCCCTCCCGGACGCACCCGCACCGGCTACCTCGTCGAGCAGGGCGAGACCCTTGAGGAAATCGCCCGCCGTTTCCACACCACCGAAGGCGCCCTCCGCAGCCTCAACCGACTCAGCGACTCCGATGATATCTACCCCGGCCGCTACATCCTCGTCCCCTTCCTCCGTCAGGAACCCGCCGGCCAGCAGCTCGCCAGCAGACGGGCCTGATCTTTCCAGCTTTTGATGCCAGGGTGTTTTCTTCGCCCAGGCCGTCCGGGGTGGCGAACGCCCCGGACGGCCATTTTTTTGTACTCGCCGCCACCCGGTGGATTCACGAATGACAAAACCATGACACTTCGCGCTCCGCCGATGTCTATGGTATGCATCATCATGAAAACGCTCATCCTCCTCGCCCTCGCCTGCACCAGCCTCGCCGCCGCTCCCAAAGATCAGACCGATCACGCCGATCCGTCGGATCTCCCCGCCCTCCTCCGCGACGCCCTCTTTGAAGAGGAAGCCACCCGCGACCTGACAAAAGCCGCCGCCGGCTACGAGAGCCTCCTGGAAAAATGGAACGCCCAGCGCCCCCTCGCCGCCGCCGCGCTTTACCGCCTCGCCGAAGTCCGCCGCAAACAGGACCGCAAGGACGACGCCATCAAACTCTACCTGCGCCTCGTCACGGAATTCGCCGACCAGGATCCCCACGCCCGGCTCAGTCGCGAAAACCTAACCGCCCTCGGCGCGAAAGAACCCGCTCCCGGCACGCCCGCCGCTCCCGCTGTCAGCGATGAAGAAGCCGCCGCCCTCGCCCGCGTCCAGAAGCTCGCCGTGGAAAGTCCAGACCTCCTCATCGGCGCCGAATTCACTGACGCCTGCGGCACGGGCTGGCTGAGCGTTGTTCAGTTTCTGATCAGCAAGAACGCCGCCAATACAGCCGCCGGTTTGCAGGAGGCCGCCCGCGGCGGGCACCTTGCTGTCGTCCGCGAACTCCTCTCTCTCAAGCTCCCCGTGGAGCAACTCAACGCCGGACTTCGGCGCGCGGTTGAGAACAGCCGCCTCGCCGTCCTCAAGCTCCTCCTCGAATCCGGTGCCAGTCCCGACGATCCCGATAGCGACTCCTCGCCCCTCACTGCCGCCATCCAGAATGGCCGCAAGGAAATCACCGACCTCCTCCTCACCCACAAAGTCAGCGTCAATCCTCAAAAAGCTAAGATCAGCCCGCTCTTTGCAGCCGCCTATTCCGGTGATGCCTCTATTGTGAAACGTCTCCTCGCTCTGGGTGCTGACGCAAAGCGCGGCAGCGTTGGCTCTTCCGTGAAGCCAGCGGCCGGCACTTTCGTAGATCCGCTCGGGTTCACAGGATCTACCCCGCTCCATGCCGCTGCCTGGGCCGGGTCTGTAGAATGTATTACTTTACTGCTTAAAGCCGGAGCCGATGTTAATGCAGCTAACGACCGCGGGTGGCCACCATTGCACGTCTGCGCCGAAGTGGGCCGGGTCGAAGCCATCGAATGCCTCCTCGCTGCCGGTGCCAAGCCGGATGGAAACCCTGACTACACCCC
>JANOZA010000177.1:0-2889 GCA_031429155.1 Verrucomicrobiota bacterium
GGAGAGGCCGGTTCGATTACGATCTGGCACTCGCTGCTGGTGTTTTGCTAAGGCCGTCGTCCCCCCCCACTCAGCCGCTTGCAATGACATGAACGATCCTGGTTTTTTGATCTGCGGGATTTCCGCTACGCTTCGCCCTCACTATCTCGGCCAGGGAGCGAAGACGATGATGACAACACACTTATGGGACGGAGAGGAAGTGGATCACCATTTGGTGCAGGGCTTGACCCAGGCTGGAATCAGCGCCCTTACGGCGGCCATCAAGGCCCGTTTTAAGTGCCCGGACTATTTGAGGGTTTGCGCCAATATTGACGGCATGATTGAAGATGATGAGGAGACACTCATGGTGGACTTGGATGTCTTTGGAGATGGGGCATGGTATGAATGGATTGCGCCAGTGGTGGCTGCCCAAACAACAGATGCAAATGTGGAGAGAGCCTTGCGGCAGGCGGTGAAGGAATTCCGTGCTGCTGCTGCTCCAGAGGCCAAAGTGAAGCGGGAGGTGGAAGTGGATGAGTATGGCGAGTAGCCTCGGGGCTTGAAAGGTTGCAGAGGGCGGCTGCAAGCGGCACCACTTCCGAGTGCTTACCCCGCCTTCGCCCTTACCGATGCCCGATGAACTGGCAGGAGAACATCACCCGCTGGCGGAGTTTGCCGCCGGAGGAGAATCGGACCGCTATGGGAGCGGTGAGATAGACAACCGCAGGCGGTTGCCCGCAGGGTGAGATGAGCGGGAGGCGCCAACGAATCAACCGATCCCGGCGCGGAGCATGGCGTTCGAGGGAGAACCGGTGTCGGTGGAGACGCTGAGAGAGGCACACGCCCGGACCGAGCTACCCGCTTTATTGACGGCTCGGGCGCAGCCTCGCCCCACCACTTTCTAAGCGCCGCTGCTGGCGGAGCGGGTGCGGGAAGGTTTAGCGGAAGTCGTCCACTGACAGGCCGCTGCCATCTATAATACTCTTGAGGGTGCCGATGGGGATGGGCTTGCTGCTGTGCCAGGGGACGATGACCTGGTGGCCGCCGGGATGTCGCCATTTTTGGTGGCTGCCTTTTTGCCCGGCGAGGAGGAAGCCCTGGCGGCGCAGGACGCGGACGACTTCCGCAGCCGAAAGGACGGGGAAATGCTGGCTCACGGGAGCGCCATTTCGCGGACGTGGACGCGGGGAGAATGGGGGATGTCCGCGGGTTCAAACCAGAGGGTGAGGGCTTCGCGGGCGTTGGCGACGGCTTCGTCTTCGGTGTCGCCGGCGGAGGCGCAGCCGGGGAGTTCGGGGAAGACGGCGGACCAGCGTCCGGTGGATTCGTCCTGTTCGATGAAGAGGCGGATATTCATGGCGGGAGTATATGACGCAGCCGCCCCGCTGCCACCTGAAAATCCGGCGGCGGACGGGAAGGACTGGAGGCCGCTGATGAGGATTTGGCAGGAACGGCTGGAGGGGGTATAGTGGGCGGGAAAGGCTGCCGATTGCAAAACCCCGAACTCTGCCCTCCTTATGCCGCATGAAACTGAGACTGGATCTGCTGAAGGAACTCCGCATGGAAGACATCGCGGAGGCGGCGGAGAAGGCGACGCACCGCTTCAAGCCCGAGCCGCTTTTCTCGCGAACTGGGACTGGGAGTCTGTTGTCGGCCTCAACGCAAGAACGTGCGCAAGAGGTGGAGCACAGCACGGAGCTAACAGCGAAACTCACGCAGCGTGCGCAGCAGACTGGGAGCGGGCCAAAGCCGCAGAACTGACGCTGGCGGAGGTCTTTCACCGGCTGCGGGAGTATCACCGGCGGGCACCGTTTCTGTTCTACAACGGGAACACTTTCGCATTCATCGGGCGGGAGATGTGTCTGGCGCTGTTTGCGGATTTGCCGGCGCTGCGGCGGCGGGAACTGGCGTCCGCCGTGGCTCACTACATCGCCGGGGTGCTGGATTGGGAGAGTCTGGCGGCGGTGGTGGAGGAGTTGTGTGCAGCATTTGATTTTCAGCCGGGGGACCAGGTGATGACGCTGCGGGGTTCGGCGCGGGGAGTGGTGGTGCGGCTAGTGTCTGACGGGCGGGTGCTGTGGCGACCGGACGGGGGCGGGATGGAATTGCTGGCGCTGCCGGAGTCGCTGCGGCGGGTGGAGAGTTGAAACCGAAACGCTGCCATGTCCTCCGAAGCTCCCATTTCCTCTGATGCTGATCCCACCGCGCAGCCGGCGCTGCCGGTGCGGCGGCTGCATAATTTCATCTACTGCCCGCGGCTGTTCTATTATCAGTGGGTGGAGAATCTGTTTGAGGAGAATGCGGATACGGTGGCGGGCTCGCATCTGCACCGGAATGTGGATGCGCCGAGCCGCCTGGAGGATGCGAAGGCGCTGGACCTGCCGGAGGGGGCGAAGTTGCGGAGTCTGCGGCTGCACAGTGAGTCGCTGGGACTGGTGGGGATGGTGGATATAATGGAGGGCGGGCCGGAGGGAGTGGAGGTTTGTGACTATAAGAAGGGCAGTGCGCGGCGGGATGCGCAGGGGAACCGGATTCCCAAAGAGGCGGATGCCATGCAGGTGGTGGCGCAGGCGATTCTCATAGAGAAGCAGGGGACGAAGGTGAGCGCGGGCTGGATTTACTATGCAGAGGATAAGCGCCGGGTGCCGGTGGCGCTGGATGAGGCTGCCCGGGCACGGTGTCTGGAGGCGATAGGAGAAGCGAAGGCGCTGGCGGCATCGGGGGTGTGTCCGCCGCCGCTGGTGCATGATGCGCGGTGTTTGTATTGCTCGGCGTATCCGGTGTGTTTGCCGAATGAGTCGGCGTGGTGGGCGGGTCATGTGCAGCGTGGTGGGGGGGGGGGGGGGGCCGGGGGGGGGGGGGGGGGGGGAGCGGCCCCCCCCAAAACGAAAACCACCACCCCCGCCCCGC
>JANOZA010000178.1:0-4170 GCA_031429155.1 Verrucomicrobiota bacterium
CAAACGGAGGATTTCAGACGCGCCCGTCCCGGCGACACGATTGGGACGGCCGAAGCCGAACACAAACTCGCAAGAGTTTCCGTCAGTCCCCAAAACGGGGGCCCCGCCGCCGCAGGCTTGGGCGGGGAAGCGGTCCCAAGAGATACGCTGGTTCCGTCAGAGAAGGCAGTTTTGAAGGCATACTTTCGGTGATTGCCCTTTGCCCTGCGCTGCGGGAGAGCTAAGGTAACACAGCTATCGCAGGAATATTTCCACACCCGCCGGACTCTCACTTCCGTCGCTTCAGAGCTATGAAATTACTTTTTGCCATCCTACTTGCCTTGCTGTCCGTGCTCCCGCACCCGGCTTGGTTGGCTTTCGCGGCGAGCCCGCGGCTTGCTTGTGGCGATAGGTTCTGCGAAATGCAGTGTCCATGTTGCCAGCATGGAGCCTGTGCCTGCACCGGGAAGCACGATCCGACACCTGCACCCGTAGTTCCGGTTCGGCCAGGCGACCAGCTCCCCGCTCCAGCCCTGCCGCCGCAACCGGCGTTCGAGATTTCGCCTCCATCGCCGGCGAGGACATCAGTCGCAGGAATTGTTCCTGACTCGTATCAGGTAATCCCGTTACTAACGGTGCCGCTGTTCGTACGGAATTGCGCTTATCTGCTCTGAGAAGCAGTTCCCCGCCCGTGGTGTGCCCATTCGGCGGGGACTTTGAATGCGCTTAGTCGGGTTGTGCCTTGAAAATGGCTTCCCCGCGCAGCGCTTTTCCCCGGCTGCTTCATGCAGTGCCATCAATGTCCCGCTCCACTGTTTTACTCTGCCCGATTCCACTAAATCCATGTCTCTCATCCGCCATCTCATCACTGCTTTGCTCCTCTCCGGGGCGGCGTCTGCGCGTCTCGTTGAGTATGATCTAACGATTCAAGAAGCGCGCGTAGCTCCCGCCGGTAAGGCAGTGACCGGACTTACCATCAACGGCACCAGCCCCGGCCCGGTGCTTCGGTTTCGTGAAGGGGACACGGCACGCATTCGACTGCACAATCAACTCCCCAGTGAATCCACATCGCTGCACTGGCACGGACTCCTCGTGCCCAACATCGCGGACGGTGTGCCGAGGCTGACGACGCCCATGATCCCCGCAGGCGCGAGTTACACCTACGAGTTTCCAGTCAAACAAAGCGGCACCTACTGGTATCACTCCCATTCGGGACTCCAGGAGCAGCGGGGATTGTTCGGTGCCATCGTTATTGAGCCGAAAGGCGGCGAGCGGGTCCACGCAGACCGAGACTATGTGCTCGTGCTCTCCGACTGGACGAACGAGAACCCGAACGACGTGATGCGCACGCTCATGCGCGGCAGCGACTGGTATGCGATCAAGAAAAGCACCGCTCAGTCGCTCCTCGGCTCCATGCGTGCAGGCAATTTTAAGGACTACGTGAGCCGCGAGTGGTCGCGGATGCCGCCGATGGATGTCTCGGATGTCGCCTACGATGCGTTTCTCATCAATGGTCAGCGCCGACTCAAGCTTGAAGCGCGCCCCGGTGAAAAAGTGCGCCTGCGCGTGATCAATGCGGGGGCCTCCAGCTATTTCTACGTGCAGTCTGCGACCGGTCCGATGACCATCGTGGCCGCTGACGGCCCTGACGTGCGGCCCATCCGCCAGCAGCGGCTCCTCATGGGAATGGCGGAAACCTACGATGTTGTCATCACGGTGCCGCCGACAGGCTCATGGGAATTTCGCGCCACAGCGCAGGATGGATCGGGCCATGCCTCCGCATGGCTGGGCAGCGGCGATGAACATTCCGCACCGGATGTTCCACGGCTGAATCCCTACGACATGAGCGCCAGCATGAGCGCTGTGCTTGATGAACTCGATGAGCCGGACGGTGCCGCGTCATCCGAAGAAATTGCTCGCCCCCTGCCGCCGTACCGGAAGCTCAAGTCAATGACGCCCACCGCCCTTTCGCGGTCTGCACCGATCCGTACCCTTCCGCTGCATCTGACGGGAGACATGATTCGCTACGCCTGGTCCATAAACGGAAAGCCGCTCAAGGAGGAAAGTACGATCAAAGTGACTCGTGGGGAAATACTTCGGCTGGAGCTGATCAATGATACAATGATGCACCACCCGATGCATCTGCACGGGCACTTTTTTCGCCTCCTGATGGATCCCGATGGAGCTTCGTCACACGCACCGCTGAAGCACACTGTGGACGTTCCTCCCATGAGCCGTCGAACCATCGAGTTTGCCGCCAATGAATACGGCGACTGGTTCTTTCACTGCCATTTGCTCTACCACATGGAGTCCGGAATGGCCCGGGTGTTCAGCTACGATGATCAGGGGCAGGATCACCAGCCCGACATTTTCTGCGACTGCATGCCGGAGTATCAGGTAATGCTCGACGGCAGCATTCAGAGTCACATGACAGAAGGATCTCTGCTGTGGGTGAATGCCAGGAACGACATTGGCTTAAAGTGGGACGCGGGTTGGCAGAATGTAAACACCGCCGAATTCGAAGCCGACCTCCTCTGGAGCCGATATCTCAACCAGCGATGGAGCGTCTTTGGCGCTCTCCGAATCACCAACAAGGCCGACGAGGAAAGCCGACTGGTTGCCGGTGCTTCATATCGTCTCCCACTGCTGGCCACCCTGACTCTTACGTCCGACAGCGAGGGAGACGCGCGTCTAAGTCTTGCCAAATCGTTCCAGATCACCAGTCGCCTCAGCTTTTTTGGAAGCGCTGATTACGATACCAACACAGACTGGGCGTGGACTGCCGGCGCGCACTACACGCTCAGCAAAAACCTGGGCCTCATCTTCACGCACGCCAGCGACTATGGCACTGGCGGCGGCTTGTCCTTCCGATTCTGATTTCCCCTGCGACACCCAACGAACCCAAACCAAACACACCCCATGAAAACAAAACTCGCACTCATCATCACCGCCGCGCTGTTTACAGCCTGCGCCTTCACCGAAACCACCTCCGCCGCGCCGGCTCAGGGGACAAAGCCCTATCCGCTCAAGACCTGCATCGTCACCGGCAATGCCCTCGGCAGCATGGGCGACGAGCGGCGCATCGTTCACAACGGCCAGGAGATCAAATTCTGCTGCAAGCCGTGCATCGGGAAGTTCAAGAAAAATCCCGAGAAATACCTAGGCAAGTTAAAGTGATGCTCCAACGGGCTCGTGAAGCGGGTGCGGCGAAAACCCACCCGCTTTCACGCGTCCGAAATGAGTATCATCGTGGCCGGTCTGAATACACAGTCAATCCCCGTTCACCATCCAAAGTCATGAAAACACTGTGTGTCCTTGTCCTGTTCCTCTGCCTCCAGGCAGCCGCGACTGAAGTTACTGTCGAGCGCGTGCCGGAGGATGGTCTCCAGCCGCAGGTCGCCGTGCAGGTTGATGGGACAGTACACCTTGTTTACCTCACCGGGAAGCCTGACGGCGCCGACATTCGCTATACGCACCGGGCCTTGGCTGCTGCGGCATGGGCTGCGCCGGTGACGGTGAACAGCATCCGCCATAGCGCGATGGCAATCGGCACGATTCGCGGCGCTCAGATTGCGCTCGGTAAAGGCGGGCGTGTGCATGTCGTGTGGAACGGGGTCGGGAAGAAAGGCGAGCCCGCAGGGGCTCCGCTCTACTATTCTCGGGGGTTGGCAGGAAAGTTTGAGCCGCAGCGGACAATGAATGAAGGCACCCTTCATCTCGATGGCGGGGCTTCGATAGCCGCGACCGACAAAGGAGCCGTCTTTGTCGTCTGGCACGCGGCTCTGCCGGAAGGGAAGAGCGAGGCGGACCGCCTTATCTTCATCAATCGCTCGGCGGATGAAGGAGTGACTTTCTCTTCACCTGCTCCGGCAAAGGGTGTGCCTGCGGGAGTTTGCCCATGTTGTTCACTCAACGCCTTCATGGCGAGCGACGGCTCGCTGCTCACTCTCTATCGCAATGCCTCGGCTAAGGCGCAGCGGGATATCACGCTGCTGACTTCGAGCGATGGCGAGGCGTTCACCTCGCGTGTGCTTGATCCATGGCCGATCGCCGCCTGTCCGATGAGCAGTGCCTCCTCCGGGTAGCCGAGGATGCGGCGTACCGCCGGGTTGACGAAGGTGATCCGGCCGGCGCGATTCACGCCGTACACACCGTCGCCGACCGAGGCCAGAATACCGGCCAGGCGGCTGC
>JANOZA010000179.1:0-9468 GCA_031429155.1 Verrucomicrobiota bacterium
CACCGAGGCCATCGCGCAGTGGCAGAAATACATCACCGCTTATCCGAACGGAGCGGAGTGGCAGCAGGCGCAGGGCTGCATCGTGGATGCGGAATTCCAGAGCGGCCTCACCGCCGTCGCCGCGGGCGATGAAATAAAAGCGCACGTAATCTTCGACGCCTTCCTCGCGCGCTACCCGCTCGATGCCCGCGCGCGGCAGATTCTTTTCATCTACGGTCAGTTCCACTACGCCGCGGCGATGGCGTTTAAGGAAGGGAAATTCGCGGCGGATATAACTGCGGCGGAATTCCAGACGGCCATCACCGAATGGTCGCGACTCATCGGCAAGTATCCGAACACCGAGGAGTCATCGCTCGCCTTATATAATACCGCGCTCATCTTCAGCGACGAACTCGGGCGGCTCGAAGACGGCCTCGCGACCTTCAAGCGCGTCACCTGGGGCCAGTGGGCCGGGCCGGCGAAGCAGCGCGTGGACCTCATGAGCAGCAAGTCGCTCGCCGTCGCCAGCGAGCGCGTCTTTCGCCTCAACGAAGTGCCCGCCGTCAAAGTCAGCCTGCGGAACATCGAGAAGCTCAAGGTCAGCCGCTACCCGCTCGACGTGGAAGCCTTCTTCCGCAGCCGCCACCGCATGGACGCGATAGACCTCCTCGACATTGACCTCATCGCGCCGGACAAAACATGGGAAGTCGCCGTGAAGGATTTCTCCCGCTTCCGCAGCATCCAGCAGGAGATTCCCGTCGAGTTCCCCGAGGGCAAACCCGGCGCATACATCGTCCGCGTGGAAGCCGACGACTGGCAGGCCACCACGTTGCTGGTGCGCAGCGACATTGACGTGCTCGTCGAATCCTCGCGCCGCGAAGTGCTCGCCTACGTGATGAGCGGCCCCGACAAAAAGCCCGTCGCCAACGCCGCCGTGCTGCTCAGCGACGGCGAAAAAATCATCGCCACCGGAGTCACCGGCGCGGATGGCGTCTTCCGCGCCAAGCCCGAGGGCATCGAGAAAGCCGGCACCGTGCGCGCCTTCGTCAGCACCCCTCAGGGCATGGCCGGCAGCTTCCTCGAAACCTCCGGCCTCGCGCTCAGCAACCATGCGGAGAAAATGGCACGCGTCTTCTTCGACCGCGGCAGCTACCGCGCCGGCGACACCGTCCGCTGGCAAGCCATCCGCCGCGATGTGAAGGACGGCGCGTTCCCCGTCTCGCCCGCAGGCGACGGCTGGAAATGGCGCGCGCAACTTCCCGACGGCCGCCTCATGTACGAAGGCGAAGTGAAGTGGGATCCGCTCGGCCTGTGCAGCGGATCGTTCGTTCTCCCGCCTTCGGCTTTCGACGGCGACTACAAGGTCCGCGTCTTCCTGAATGACACCAACAGCGTGCAGGGGAATTTCATGGTGAATGAGAACGACAGTTCTCCGGCCTTGCAGATAGATGCAAAACTAGACCGCTCCAATCTCCTGCCAGGGGATGTCGTGAAAGCCCGCTTCACACTGCGATGGTCCAATGGTCTGCCGGCTGCCGGCGCGAGCGCGAAGCTAACTCTGCCAGACGGACGCAGCGAGAACCGCATCGCAGATGGCGGAGGATTGATCGCGGCGGAGTTCAAAACGGAGCGCCCGGGAAATGGGACAATAATGCTTACGCCGGACTTCCAGCCGTTGTCCCGCTCAAACTCTCAGTCAATTCAAGCCGGCTCATTCCTCATATTCACGGTCCACGAGCGTGAGTTCACTCCATCCTTCGCCAAACTCCCCGAAGTCGTCCTCGCCGTTGAAGCCTTCGATCTGAAAGCCCTCGCGCGCTCCTTCGACGACAAGCCGCACGCCGCCGCGCTCAAGCTCTCCATCCTCCGCCGCGATGCCGCGAAGCCCAGCCGCGTGCTGGAAGGCGTGCCGTGGATCACCGGGGTCACCAATCCGCCCGCCGACACGCCGGTCTCCGAAGTCGAGATCAAAACCGGCGACAACGGCGAGGCCGTGCAGGCCGTGACGCTGCCGCAGCCGGGCACTTACGTTCTGAAACTCACCGGCAAGGACAAGGCCGGCAAAGACATCACCGCCGAGACCACGCTGCGCGCCGCGGGCGGCGACGATGACTCCAAGCTCCGCCTGCTCGCGCCGGATGCGCCGCTCATCGCCGGGCAAACGCTCAAGCTGCGCGTGCAGTCAGGCTTCGCGCATCCGAACGCGCTCGTCACCGTCCACGCGCAGGAGTTTTTCAGCCATCAACTCGTCGCGCTCAAGGCTGGCGCGAACACGCTGGAGATTCCCGTCCTCGCCGCGCACGCGCCGAACTTCCGCGTCACCGTCGCCGCGATGGACGGGCGCAATGTCCACATCGCCTCGCGCCCGTTCGAGGTGCGCAGCGGATTGAAAGTCACGCTCACCGCCGAAGCCGACGGCTACACGGTGAAGACGACAGACTTGTCAGGCAAGCCGGTCGCCGCGCACGTCATCACCAGCGCGTGGTCGCCTGCGGACGGCGCGCCGTTCCAGCCGGAGCCGAAGATCGTCATCCCCACCCGCGCCACCGGCCTGAGCGTCGAGAGCAGCGCCGGGTTCTTCCACACTGGCGCGTCGCTGAGGAAGCAAGGCGATCAAATCGTCGGCACGGCCAACGACATGATGATGCTGTGCGCCATTCAGAAGACGGAGATCTCCCTCAACGGCGGCAACACGTTCCTGCTGTCCAACAACTCTGCCTTCGTGGGCGACAACTACTTCCTCGCCCGCGATGCCGCCTTGAAGCACGGCGTCTTCGTCATCAATCCCGGTCTCAACTCCCTGAAGCGCGACGCGCTCGGCATAGACGTGAAGATCACCACGCAGGGCGTGCCAGACATTCGTTGGACTGAGCACGACGCGCCCCGTAGCACGGGCATGGCTTCCAGCCTGCCCGTGTTTGATGCGCCCGAAGCAAACACGGCCAGCCTCCGGCATGGCCGCGCTACGGAGCAACGCCTCGACTCCGTCTTCGACACCGACGCCACGGGCGTGAAGAAGATCGGCGAGTTCAAAGGCACCGAAAGCAAAGCCATCGTCGCCTACGCCGTGGACGGCACGTCGCTCGTTGCCGCGGACAGTCTGTTCATTCCCGCGACGGAGAAGCTGATCGTGCGTCCGGTGCTGCCGGATGTGGTGACGCCGGGGCAGGAGTTTACTGTGCCGGTGCTGATCACTAACAGGGGCACCGAGGTGGCTCAGCCGAAGGTGGTGAGCATCATCATTGGAGGCGTGACCTCTCAGGCGGAATTGCCGGACATCGCTCCAGGCGAGACGATTGTTGCGTGGCCCCGTGCCACTTGCCCGCTGCATCTGCCTGAAGGGGCTGGAAACGTTGTGCCTCTATTCGGTCCGGCAATTCCGAATGGCATGACACTGCGCATCGTCTCAGTCACTGCAGGGGATTCGACATGGCGCGGTACACTGCCGGCACGTTCGCTATCTATTACCAGCACGGCCCCTGTCGGCGGCATCTTCGCGCAAGGCGAGCACACGCTGACGCTCCCCGGCGACGAAACGATCACGCAGGACGCCGAAGGTAAACCGCTCGCCGCGCCCATTGTGAGGAAAGCCCTCGGCTTCCGGCTCATCTCGTCGGCGGATGTCGCGTCGTTCCCCGGCGCGTCGCTGAGCGCGGACGGCGAACTCATTGATGCCAGCGAGCCTCAGAACACGGCCAGCGCCCTGCTGCACGTCCTGTCTGCTCTCTCGGCGGCGAAGGACGACGCCAAGCCCGCGCTCCAGGCGCGACTCGCGCTGCTCACGGCGGAACTCACCGTCACGGAGAGCGAAGGCGGCTGGGCTTGGGAGAACATAGACATTTCCCCCGGCCTGCTGACGACGGCGTTCACCTGGCGCACGCTGCTGGAGGCGAAGAATGCCGGCGTGGTGGTGAGCGACATGATGATGAAACGCAGCGCGGCGTTCGTGGCCGGACGATACGCCGGCATCGGGGCCACGGATTTCGAGCGCAAGGCCACGACGCTCCAGGCAATGGCCGCGGCGGGGAAGGCGGACTTCTCGCTGCTCAATCCGCTCTACCGCACGCGCGAAACGCTGACGCCCGTGGCGCTGTCGCGGCTGTGCGCGGCGTTCATCCACGCGGGCCGCGAGGAGGAGGCGAAGGAAGTCCTGACGCAACTCCTCAAGACCGGCACCGCCGGCAAGACCGCCGCGGGCGAGGACACGCTGTTCTGGCCCGGTGCCAAAGCCGTGGCCGGACTCAATGCACCGGAGGAATCCACCGCCGCCGCGCTGTGGTGTGCTGCGAAGCTGACGCCCGCCGCGCCGGAAGCCCGCCGCATCGCGCTGTGGCTGCTCAATTCCCAGGCCACCGCACCCGGCGGCACCACGCGCTGCCGGGGTCAGGTGATGCAGGCGCTGGCGGAGTTTGCGCGCAGTTTGCCGCGGGCGGCGGCGGCCGATGCCGTGGAGGTGCTGGCGGGCGGCCAGCCACTCGGACAGATCGGTCGGATCGGACAGAACAGTCAGATCCTTCCCATGCCCGCCGACGGAAAGCTCACCATCCGCGTCAAAGGCGCGGCACCGGCCGTAGTGATAGCCGCCGTCGTCCGCGAGACGCCGCCGGACGACCCCAAGTCCTGGGAATACCCGAAGATCGCCAGCCGTTCCTACCTGCACGACCGCTTCACGCTCGGCGACCGCCGCCTCAACGCGGAGAGCACGTCACCGGTGACGCAGGCGGCTTACGGTCAGCTCATTCGCGTCGTGGTGAAGATCGGGAATCACCCCGACCCGACATGGCGCTCGCACGGCAACTTCCTCCAGGTGGACGAGGAAATTCCCGCCGGCTGTTTGTTCGTGGAAGGCAGTCTCCAACACAACGCCGACCGCGTGGACCGGCACGGGAATTTCCTGCGCCTGCGCTACGGCCCGGGTACGATGGAGGACATCAGCTATGATGTCATCGCGCTCACGCCCGGCGCTTGGACGGCGCGGGCCGCTGTCGTTGCGGACCCGTATGATCCGTCGCGCTGCCGCCGCGGCACGGCGAATACGCTCACCATTCTCCCGCCCGGCACGGCCAGCCCGGATGTCTATGCGACCAACCGCGCCGAGCATCTGGAACTCGCGCGGATCATGTTCGATCAGAAGAACGGCGCGGAGTGCATCAAGCATCTCGACGCCATCACCGCCGCCGGGAAGATCACGCAGGAGGAGGAGCGCGACCTCGCGCGCATGAGGCTGTGGATTCTCGCGGAGAAAGAAGACGGCGATGCGCGGGCGCTCATTGGCGCTTTTGAACTGCTCACCGAGCGGCATCAGCAGCTAGTCATTCCATTCGAGAAACTGCTGCGCGTGGGCGCGGCGTATCGGCGGCTGAATGAATCCGAGCGTGCGGCCACGGTCTTCCGCGGCGCGCTGGATGGCGCGTTCCTCCAGGACAGCAGCCTCAGCGCCGCGCTCGAAGATGCGGGCGACTACATCGGCGGCGTGAATCTCCAGGAGCAGCTCTGGCGCGAATTTCCTGACAGCAAGGACGTGCGCGATTCGCTCACCGGCCTCGCGCAGAGCCTCAGCACCAAAGCGCCCGACGCCGAGAAGCTAGCGGTGCGCCCCGTAGCGGGGGCTGCCAGCCCCCGATTGACTAAAAACGAACTGCTCACCCGCAGCCGCGACCTGCTCCAACGCTTCATCACCATCTATCCCGGCGACGATCAGGCGGACGATGCCGCGTTCAGTCTCGTGAACGTCTTCTTCTCGCTCAAAGACTACCCCGGCATGGTCGCCGCCGCGACCACCAGCTCCGAGCGCCACGCCGCCGGCACCTTCAGCGACAGCTTCAAATACATGGCCGCGCTCGGCTGGTTCTGGCAGGGCGCGTTCGACAAAGCCCTCGCCGCCGCCGCGCCGGTGGCCAACGGCGAGAGCAAGGACCGCGACTACGCGCGCTACGTCACTGCTCAGGTGCATCACGCGCAGGGCCAGCCCGCGCTGGCCATCGAGTGGTATCAGAAAGTGAAGACCATCTATGAAGACGCCTCCGAAGCCATTGCGTGGTTTGAGGAAAAGAAAGTCAGCCTGCCGGAAGTCAGCGTCTTCAAACCCGGCGAGCCGGTGAAGTTCACGCTCGACTACCGGAACATCAAAGAGGGCGCGGTGCAGCTCTACAAAGTGGACCTGATGAAACTCTACCTGCGCGAGAAGAGCCTCAGCAACATCACGAAGATCAACCTCGCCGGCATCGCCCCGCAGGCCGGTGAAGCCTTCGCGCTCGGCGAGGGAAAGGACTACTCGATGAAGAAGAGGGAACTCACGCTGCCGGTGAAAGAGGAAGGCGCTTATCTGGCCATCGTGCGCGGTGACAACCTCTTCACGAGTGGCCTGGTGTTGATCTCATCGCTCAAGCTGGAGGTGAAGGAGGGAGCCGCCGGCAGCGTGCGCGTGAATGTCACCGATGCCGCGAGCGGCAAGGCTCTGGCCGATGCCGAGGTGAAGGCACTGGGCAGTGGGAGCCGGCAGGTGCAGAGCGGCACGACTGATCCGCGCGGTGTTTTCGAGGCGGGAGGAATTGAAGGTGAAACCACGGTCATCGTGAAACTGGGTGAGAACCGCTACGCATTCCATCGAGGGACGGCATACCTTGGTATTATGGACAGCATTGAGGGGACGACTGAGATCAGCGGGAATCGAATTCCCAAAATCTCGACTCAGGATTTTGGCCGTCCTGCCAAACCCAAAGTTCTCGACAAGGGCGAGTATCTGAAGAACATAGACGAATCGAACAAGAAGCTGCAGCGGGACCAGATCCAGAACTGGGACGAGAAGCGCCGCGGCAATTCCAAAGGCGTCGAAGCCGGCAAAGCACTGATGAAGTGAACCACAGCCCACCATGAAAACATCCACTCGACTCACCATTGGCCTTGGCCTCGCCGGCGGTGCCGCCCTACTGTTCATGGCACTGCGCACAGACGCGCCGCCTTCCCTGGCCGCCGCGCAAAAGCGGACGCCCGGCATCGTGTCATCGCCTGGCCGGCCTTCGCTCGCTGCGGACTCGCGTTTGCAGCCGCAGCCCGCGGAGGAAGAGCCGCTGCTTCCTGAGCCGGTGCTTCCCGCAGAGACGCCCGCCGATGCACCCGGAACGCCGAAGGTGGCGATCCCGGTATTCAAAGCCCGTCCTGCCGAGGAGAGCATGATGAGTTCCTGGGCCGCGCGCGATCCGGAAGGCGCGGGCCGCTGGCTGAATCAAAACCGCAACAATCCGAAGTTCGCCGACATGGTGCGCGGCTACGCGATCCAGATAGCCACCACCTATCCTGCTGCTGCTCGTCAGTGGGCTGCGGTGCTCAATGGAAACGGCAACCGCTTCGCATACGGTGGCACGCTGGAGCAGCACATTGATGCGATCGAAGCCATGCTGAAAAGCCCGGCGGCCGCGCAGTCCGGAGATTCGCAGAAGGTGCCTGCACCTGTGATCCTGGCGGAATACACTCCCCGCCTTGTGCGGCAAAACCCTGATGAGCCGCCGGTGCTGGAGATGCAGCCCGCCAATCCCCTGGCCTGACACCAGTCACTTGGGGGGTGGTCACTCCCCACACAAGTCATGGTTCACGACGCCAAATGCCAGCTCATTGCCGAGCCGTTAGCGCCAAAGGCGGCCGCCGGGCCGTGAGGGTTCCCCCTCACACCGCCGTCCAGTTTTGCACGGGGCCGGGGAGGCGCAGAGTCAAAAGTTTTCCGGGTTGTGAGGGGGGCCGGCTGGAGGCTGTAGGCTGAGCAATTCCTGATCAACGGCGACCCTCCGTGAGTTGTCCCAATAGTTCGTGATCACCGCCGGCACTCCATAGGCCAGCGTGGCGAGCCAAAATTGAAACGTGATAGTGCAAAGATCCGCCAGCGACTGAATCCCCGAGCCCTCCCGATGGTAGCCGATCAGATAAAAAAACGCTGCCAACAGAACTGCGACGATGACGATCCGGGTCCACTCCGGCCATTTGAGTAACGTCCTGAACAGAGTGGCCATCCCATAGAATGGCATCACCATCACAAGCGTGATGAAAACTCCCAGGAGGAAGCTCACAGGGAGATTTCCGGCTACCGGATTTCCGGAAGATGTGTCAAGGCAGAACCCGGCAACCAGCACCAGTGAACTGATGATCATCGGGATGGCGAATTTCGGTAACATAGCTCAGCGGGCTGGTCGTTTGGAAACCAGCACCGCATCCCCATAGCAGACATCCCTCACCGGCGCGAGCAGGGAGATGCCCCTCTCACACCGCCGTCCAGTTCTGCACCGGGCCGGGGAGGCTGGAGCCTTTGCTGTTCACGGCGACGAGCCAGAGTTGATAGAGTCCGCCGGGGACAAAAGTGATCGTCGCGGGAATGAGCACGCTCGTCTGGCCGGGGCCGGCGGTGAGGAGGAGTTCCGGCATGCCTCCGGGGCCGGTGCGCCAGGCTTCGAGGCGGCTGCCGCCGGCGGGCATTGCAGTGGTGGAAAGCGTGCGGTTAGGCGCGTCCCAGGCGGTATCGGCGGGGGCATCGGGCACTGACTGCGCCACGCGGCGGAGGATGTTCACATCCCACAACGTATCCACGAGCGATGACGTCCCGCTCCACACCACCATGCCCTGACCGATGACCGCATACAGGGCCGCAGAGGCCGTTAGGCGTTTCGCCTCCTGGGCCTCGCGGGCCGTTTCCAGGTTCGCTTTTGTCGCCGTCTGCGCCGAGCGCAAGGCGCGGGCGGCGGTGGCGAATGCCGTCACCGTGACACCGAGCGTCACCAGCACCGGCTTCGCGGCCTGCGCGGCGAGACGGATGCCGAGATCGCGCAGGGCATCGAGCTGGTCCTCCCAGGAACCCGTCGTCACCGTCTCACGACCGTTCGGCAGCAGCAGCATGTAGGTCGGCCCCTGGTAGGCCACCTGACTGCGGATCGTCGTATCCCAGGTCTCCAGGGGGCTGCTGGTATCCGCGTCCGGCTTGCGCGTGAGGCTCGCCATTTTGTCTTCAAAGGCGAACGTGGCCGCCGGCTGAGCCGCCTCGGCATTGGCCAGCGCCGTCTCCCCTGTCGTCCATGAAGTGGCGGCGGTATTCAGATTCGCCAGGACCGCAGTGAACATCAAATTCCCCCCCACCGCCGCCGTCGCCCGCGGCACGGTATCGGCGAGGACTTCACTCATGAGCGGGAATCGCCCCCGGGTGGCGGATTCAAACTGATTCTCGGCATATTTCGATGGTTCGGCGTCAGGCATGGCAGTGTTTCTTTCTTATAATTATGGTGTTGTAGTGTGGTTTGGGTGAAAAAATCAGGCCGCCGGGCATCCGACCTCGCGTCTTGCAGTTGCAAGATGGCAGGTCGGACATCCCCGGGCAAGTCTTGCAGTTGCAAGATGGCAGGTCGGATGTCCCCGGGCACGTCTTGCAGTTGCAAGATGGCAGGTCGGATGTCCCCGGGCACGTCTTGCAGTTGCAAGATGGCAGGTCGGATGTCCCCGGGCATGTCTTGC